>DATMUN010000435.1:0-4079 GCA_035563895.1 Occallatibacter sp.
GATCGAACGGCTCTTCAGAAGGCTCAAGGGATTCCGCCGCATCTTCTCAAGATTCGAAAAGCTCGACGTCGTCTTTCGAGCCTTCCTCAACTTCGCCCTCATCGTCGAAGCTTTGCGGTTAGTGTGAACACGACCTAGTACACAGCTCGCAGTTTTTGGTTCGGGGCCAATGGAGACGATTGGCCCTGAGCAACTGCGAACTATGAACTGAGAACTGTGAACCGTAAGCTCAGCTCAGTTGGCGGGCCTCGCCGGTGTGTCGGCGTAGTAGCCGGTGCGGTAGCGGATATTGAAAGCGCCGCTGGCGGCACGGGGGACGGCTACGCGCAGGCGATGGAAGTTGACGCCAGGCTCCTGATTCTTGGGGTAGTAGCCGAGGAGATATTGCGTGCGCAGGTCTTCGCTAACGCGGGCGAAGGCCTTGTCGAGGCCGCCTTCCGCCGCGTAGAAGCTCTTGCCGCCGGTCTGCTCAGCGAGAGTGATGAGGGCGTGCTCGCCGCCGGTGTCGCGGCCGGCGCTGGCGGCGATGGGCACGTCGATGATGGAGTAGATCATGACCTCGTTGCGCAGGGCAGCCTCGAGAGCGCGGTCGTAGTTGACGTCGCTGGCGGTGTCTCCCCCGTCGGAGACGAGGACGAGCACTTTGCGTCCCTGCCTGGGCCCGAGTTTTCCGGCGCCGAGGTAGATGGCGTCGTAGAGCGCCGTGGCCTCACCGCCGCGCAGGGAGTTGAGGCCGCGGTCGAGCTGCGCTTCCTTGTTGGTGAAGGGCGTGACCTCGCGGACGAAGGTGGCGAACTCGATGAGGCTCATCTGGTCCTGCTGGCGCAGCAGTGCGTGGATGAAGGTGCGCGAGGCGTCGGCGATGAGGAAGCGGTCCTTGAAGACGCTGCCAGATGTGTCGACGGCGAGGGCGAGGTTGAGCGGCAGCTCGGACTGGCGCTCGAAGTGAGCAATCTGCTGCGGGCGGCCGTCCTCGAAGAGCGAGAAATCGTCGCGCGTGAGGCCGCCGACGATGGCTCCGTTCTGATCGGTGACGTTGACAAAGACGTTGACCAGCTTGACGTCGACGTGAAAGGTGATGTCGCCCTCCTGCGCGCGGAGAAGCGGCACAGTAAGTAGCGCGAGCGCTGCGGCAAGGAGACTACGACGCATCTTTGGCCTCCACAGAAAGATGCGCGGGAAACGGCTCGCCGTCGGCCCAGACCGCGCCATCGGAGAAGGTCTCCTTCTTCCAGATGGGCACCTGCTTCTTGAGGGTGTCAATGAGCCAGCGGCTCGCCTCATAAGCGTGGGAGCGATGTGCGCTGGCGACGACGATGAGCACGCTGGTTTCACCGATCTGGAGCCGGCCGAGGCGATGAACGATGGTGACGTGACGAACGCCGAAGCGCTGGCAGGCCTCACTGGCGAGCGCGGCCATCTGCTTTGCGGCCATCTCTTCGTAGGCTTCGTAGTCGAGGTGGAGCGTGCCGCGGCCGCGGGTGTGGTTGCGCACGATGCCGTCGAAGACAACGACCGCGCCATCTTCAGGATGCTTTGCTGCGGCGACAAGCTTTTCGGCGTCGATGGGCTCGCGGGTAAGATACGTGATCTGCGATACGGGCTCAGAGCATCCGCCGGAGACGGGTGGCAGCAACGCGACTTCGTCGCCCTCTTGCAGAGGCGTGCCGGTGGTTGCGTACTCTGAGTTGACGCCGACAGCGATGCCGCGAAGCGAGGTGTGGGGATAAGCGCGCGCGACGGCTGCCAGCAGGGCTGCGACAGTGGCTCCCTCAGGGAGCGTGATGGATGAGGACTGCGCGCCGAGCGCGTCTCTCAAAGAGCCGAATGGGAGGACTGTCACTTGCATCGTCTGAAAGAAAGAATACTGCCTTTCTATTAGACGGATGCGCAAGGCGGACGGTGCCGGGGGCGGCGTGGACGGTCAGCTTGTGCGATAGAGAAACCCCGAAGGCGTGCCCCAGATGTTCCAGGCGCGGTCTTCGTAGAAGATGCTGAACTCGATGCCTGAGAGATCGAAGTCGAAGAGTGGCACGCGGTCGAAGGTGGAGTCGCCGCGGATGGAGTACTCGTCGCCACTGCAGTCGACCATGAGGGTCTGGTCGTTGGCGAGTCGCTCAGGGTGCGTGAGCAGCATGCAGGCGACGGCAAAGACGCCGAGGCCGAACTCATGCGATGCCATCGCCACACGCGCACGGCGAGCTGATGCGCCGCGATGGCGGCGGCCGAACTGAGCCGCGACGACGTAGATGTCCTGGTGCGGCTGCTGGGCTGCCAGAGCCGACTCCGCCAGAAGGGCACGCTCGCTCTGGCGAAGATGCTCGGGCCCGGTACGGCCCTGGATGCGGTGAGAGAAGCGGCGGCGGCGGGCGAGCGCGTCGAGTGCAAGTTCGACGGCTTCGCCGTAAGTGCGGGCCACGGCCTGCCAGCGCGGAATGGCGAACCACGCTTCAGGTCCGGCTGGAATGGCACGGCGGGCGAGCTTCTCCATGCAGGGGCCGAGTGACGGGAAGATGGAGCGCAGGTCGGTGACCTGGGCCTCGACTGGGCGCATGACGTAGGACCTGGGGTACTCGCGGCGCGACTCGACGATCTCATCGCGGTACTTGTCGCTTGCCGTGTTGCGCAGGATGACCTGTGCGAGCGCATCTGTGATCTCGGCTTGCAGCTTCTTGTTCGCTAACAACAGGACATCGGCGGCGCGGCGATCAAGTCCCGCGATCAGTTCCTCACCAGACTCAAGCAGCGTGTCCACAAGCAGCTTCTGCAGATCCTCACGCTGCGACACGCTGGTGTCACCGGAGATTGGGAATGGAAGAACAGCGCCCTGCACGTACTTTGCTCCCAAACGGCACCCGTGTCGATCAGTGCTGTTTCTCCTTATCGGCAGGATTGGAAATTTCTACTGCCAATTTAAACGGATCGCAAAAACAGAAGAAGGCCGCCAGGTTTGGCGGCCTTTCTGCGGGTGGGGACAGGAGAGTGGTTATGCGACCGGGGCTGACGTCTGCGCAGTTCCGGCCGCGGTTACGGCGCTGGGCTGCACCAGCGGCAGCGCCACGGCGAGCACATCTTCAATGTGCTTGGCGTAGTGGATGCTGACGCCCTCGGTCATCTCGGGGGTCAGGTCCTCTTCCACGTCCTGGCGGTTGTCCGCGGGCAGGATCACGGTGGTGATGCCGGCGCGGCGCGCGGCCAGGAACTTCTCCTTGATGCCGCCGACGGGGAGCACGTTGCCGCTGAGCGTGATCTCGCCGGTCATCGCGGTAAGCGGACGAACGGGCGTATCGGCGAGCAGCGAAGCGAGCACTGTGGTCATGGTGACGCCAGCCGAGGGCCCATCCTTGGGGATGGCTCCGGCGGGCACGTGAATATGCAGGTCGAGGTCCCTGTTGAACTCCTCACTGAGGCCGAGGCGCGCGTAGTTGGAGCGCACCCAGGTGAGCGCGGCCTGCATGGACTCCTGCATGACCTCGCCAATCTGGCCGGTCATGGTGAAGCCACCCTTGCCCTTCATCTTGTTGGCCTCAATGAAGAGAATGTCGCCGCCGGCGGGCGTCCAGGCAAGACCAACTGCAACGCCGGGACGCTGCACACGTTCGGCAACCTCGGTGTCGACGCGAACTTGGATGGGCCCGAGGAACTCCTTGAGCACGTCGCGGGTGACGATGAGCTGCTCCGTCTTGCCTTCGACGATGCGGCGGGCCTGCTTGCGGCAGACCGTGCCGATGACCTGCTCGAGCTTGCGCACGCCGGCTTCGCGCGTGTAGTGGCGCACGAGATAACGGATCGCCTCCTCCGGGAATTCGATCTGTTCTGCTGTGATGCCGTTGGCCTTGACCTGGCGCGGCACGAGGTAGCGGTTCGCGATGTGGACCTTCTCCTCCTCGCTGTAGCCCTGCAGGGGAATGATCTCCATGCGGTCGAGCAGCGGCGGCGGCACGGGGTCAAGCATGTTGGCCGTGCAGATGAAGAGCACCTTCGACAGGTCGAACGGCACATCGAGATAGTTATCGCGGAACGTGTTGTTCTGCTCTGGGTCGAGTGTCTCAAGCAGCGCAGACGCAGGGTCGCCACGG
>DATMUN010000436.1:0-5376 GCA_035563895.1 Occallatibacter sp.
TTCCGCGTGGTGTTTGTGCTACGCGACGTGGATGGACTCTCGACGGAAGAAACGGCCGAAACGCTTGGACTGAGCGTTCCGGCGGTGAAGTCGCGCTTGCTACGGGCGCGGCTGCAACTGCGCGAACGGTTGAGCCGTTACTTCCGCAGGAAAAAGAGTTCCAAGGATAAGGGAGTGAAAAGTGACTTGCACTGAGTTCCTTGCCCAGTTGGACGATCTGATCGACAACGAAGTGACGCGCGAGATGCGTGCGGATCTGGAAGAGCACCTGCGCGGCTGCGAGCACTGCAAGGTCACGCTGAACACGACGCGCAAGACGATTGAAATCTACCGTTCGCACGAGATTTACGACCTGCCTACAGGGCTGCGCGACCGGCTGCATGCGGCCATTATGGCGCGGTGCAAGAAGGGCTGCTGAAAGCGCCCACCGCAACTAGTCTTTGGTGAACGATTCGTTCCCTGCAAAGGCCCGGACCTCCCGTCCGGGCCTTTGCTTTTCCCGAATGCGGCCCGCTGCGTCTGCCTGGTGACTTCCGGCAGCTATCTTTTTCGCAACTTTCCCTGTGGAATAGCGTTTGCGAAGACAGCAAGCCTGCCGGCGTGCGCTTTCCGGCCTAATTCCTGCAAGTGGAGAACCCTATGCTGTTGGCAAAGCAGGCATTGGCGTCTGCGCTTTGTGTGAGCCTCGCTGCCCCGTACGGCGTGTGGGCCGAGACTCCGGCGCGCACTGCGGCGAAGCGGCTGGCATACCAGGCGGGCCAGATGCAGGGAGACCAGCGCATTCTGCACGCGCTGAACCGCTTCACCTTCGGTCCGCGACCGGGCGATGTGGACGCAGTGCGCGGCATTGGCCTCGAGGCGTGGTTTGAGCAGCAGCTGCATCCGCAGGCGCTGGACCTGAGCGACCTGAACGCGCGGCTGGCCAAATACTCGGCGATGCAACTGAATGAAGAGGCGCTGCTGGCGCGCTTCCCGAGCAATGCGCTGGTGCGGCAGGCGATTGACGGCAAGATTACTCCGCCGAAGGACGGCGTGGACCACGCGATCTGGGCCGATGCGATTGCGCGGCAGCAGGTGAAGCGCGAAGAGAAGAAGCAGGCAGAGGCGGCTAAGGCTGCGCAGTCTGGCACGATGACGCCGGATGCTGCGCCGGTGATGGCTTCTGGCGAGGCTCCGGCGACAGAAGCTCTGAATCAAGCTGCGCTGAATTCCCTGCTCGATCTGCCTGCGGATGCGCGGCTGGCCCAACTGACGGCGCTGCCGCAGCCGGTGCTGGATGCGACGTTGAAGGCACTGCGTCCCATTGAGCGTGTTCAGCTCGTGGCAGGCATGGCACCTGAGCAGAAAGAGGCTGTGGCTGCGCTGGAGGGTCCGGAGCGGCTGGTGGCCGAGGAGCTGATTGCAGCGCGGCTGACGCGCGAGCTTTACTCGGCGGCGCAGTTGCAGGAGGTGATGACCGACTTCTGGCTCAATCACTTCAACGTGTTTCTTCGCAAGAACGAGACTATGCCCTACGCGCTGGTGAGTTATGAGCGCGACGTGATTCGGCCGCGTGCGCTGGGGCGGTTTGAGGACCTGCTGGAGGCAACGGCGCACAGTCCGGCGATGCTAATGTATCTGGACAACGCGGAGAGCATGGGGCCGGACTCGTTTGTGGCCGAGCGTGCCGCGCGGCGCGCGAATGCGAAGAAGAAAGCTCCTGAGGGGCTGAACGAGAACTACGCGCGCGAGCTGATGGAGCTGCACACGGTGGGCGTGAACGGCGGCTATACGCAGGCCGATGTGACCGAGGTGGCGCGCATGCTGACGGGGTGGACGTTGGAGCGTCCGCAGCGCGGAGGCGGGTTCATCTTCGACGCGGACCGGCATGAACCGGGCACGAAGCACGCGCTGGGGTTGAAGTGGAAGGAAGACGGCGAGACGGAAGGCCGCGATCTGCTGCACTATCTGGCGACACGGCCGCAGACGGCGCAGTTCATCTCGCGCAAGCTGGCTGTGCGATTTGTGGCCGACGACCCGCCGCAGGCGCTGGTGGACCGTATGGCTACGACGTATTTGCAAAGCGGCGGCGATATTGCCGAGGTGCTGCGCACGCTGTTCCACGCGCCGGAGTTCTGGACGCCGAGTCTCTACCATGCGAAGGTGAAGACGCCGCTCGAGTACGTGCTGTCGGCAGCGCGTGCGAGCGATGTGCAGATCGACAACCTGCGGCCGCTGGCGAATGAGCTGCGCGACCTGGGCATGCCTATGTATGGCTGCGTGCCGCCGACTGGCTGGGATGCGAAGGGCGCGACGTGGGTGAGCACAGGCGCGCTGGTGGATCGCATGAACTTTGCGCTGAACCTGGCTGCGAACCGACTGCCGGGAGTGACATCAGCGTGGACGATGAACGATACGAGTGTGGGCACGATGATCTCAACGGGAGCACCGACGCCGGAGAACGAAGAGGCGCGGCTGGAGCCGATGCTCGTTCCGGGCGGATTGAGCGAGACGACGCGCGCGGCGGTACTGCAACAATTCAACCAGCAGATGACGCAGGCGGGCGCGGCGCAAGCATTGAACGCGAGCGTGCGGCCGAATCTGCGCGCAATGAGCACGCAAACAGAACGACAGGATCAGGTGTTGGCGGGCTTGTTGCTGGGGTCACCGGAGTTTCAGCGGCGCTGAGCGCAAAGGAGGACACGGATGAATCGGCGATTCTTTCTGCACAGGGGTGCGTTGGCCGTGGCGGGAACGACTGCGCTGCCGGGGTTTCTGGTGCGCTCGGTGCTGGCGCAGACGGCGGCGCCGAAGCAGCGGCTCGTAGTGATCTTCCAGCGCGGCGCGGTGGATGGGCTGAACGTCGTGGTTCCCTATCGCGAGAAGGCCTACTACTCGATGCGCCCGAGCATTGCGATTCCGCAGGAGCAGGTGCTGGATCTGAATGGATTTTTCGGGCTGCATCCCTCGCTGAGCGCACTGAAGCCGCTGTATGACGCGAGGCAGATGGCGGTGGTGCATGCGGTGGGCTCGCCGGACTCGACGCGCTCGCACTTTGACGCGCAGGACTACATGGAGTCTGGCACGCCGGGCTTGAAGAGCACGACGGACGGCTGGCTGAATCGCGCGTTGACTGATGAAGATGTGCGGCTGCGTGCGGCGCACACGCCGTTTCGCGCGGTGGCGATGGGCGCGGAGGTGCCGAGGACGCTGGCTGGATCAGTCCCCGCGCTGGCGCTGAACAACGTGAACAACTTCAATGTGGGTGGGCGCGGGCCTGCGCCTTCCGCTGCGGCGAGCGCCTTTGAAGCGATGTATGGCGAGAGCGGCGACCGCATTCTGCACCCAGCAGGCGAGGAAACCTTTGACGCGGTGAAGATGCTGCGCGGCGCGAACCTGGCGCAGTATCAGCCTGCGGCGGGCGTGAGCTATCCGGGCTCGGAGTTTGGCAACAACATGAAGCAGATTGCGCAGCTGCTGAAGGCCGACCTGGGCGTGGAGACAGCCTTCACCGACGTGAGCGGCTGGGACACGCATCAGAATCAAGGCGGCGTGAATGGGCAGCTCTCGAACCGGCTGCACGACTTTGGCGACAGCATTGCCGCATTCTGGCGGGACATGGGCGACGCTGCTGAGAACGTGACGCTGGTGACGATGTCGGAGTTCGGGCGCACGGCGCATGAGAACGGCACAGGCGGCACAGACCACGGACACGCGAATGCGATGTTTGTGCTGGGCGGGCATGTGAGGGGCGGCAAGGTCTACGGGCGCTGGCCGGGGCTTGAGAAAGAGCAACTGAATGAAGGACGCGATCTGGCGCTGACGACGGACTATCGCAGCGTGGTGGGCGAGGTAGTGGCGCGCTCGCTGGGCGCGACGGACCTCGATCGGGTATTTCCCGGTGCGGGGCTCGACGCAAAGAATTTTCTGCGGCTCACGTAAATGCACCAAACAGTGAAACGACCTTCCTGCAAAGCGCGGGAAGGCCGTTTGTGTTTGTGGCGCGTGCGATCAGTGTTTGGCGTACATCTCCATTACGTCTTTGCGGAGGGCGATGCGGCTCTCGGCACGTGTATAGAACATGTGGCCGCCGGGGTACTCGCGCACGGCGACGCGGGCGGGGTCGCCCATGACGGGGATCTGATCGGCGGTGAGCACAGAGGCCATGAAGGGACAGGAGAGATCGTTCCAGCCGTGGACGATGAGGACGCGAAGCTTGGGGTCGGCGGAGACGGCCTCGCGCAGATCGGGCACGGAGCCGCGGCGCAGGTCGTCACCGCGATCCCACAGGCGGTTTACGTCGAAGGAGAGCGCGCTGTAGCTGGCGTCGACCTTCCAGCCGACGGTGCGCGTAACGAAGTCGACCATCGCGGTGGTCATGGGCGCAACGATGGAGGCGAGGATGGGGTCGTTGGAGCGCTGCTCGGGCGCAAACGGGAAGGGATCGAAGGCGGTGACGTTGGAGTCGTAGACGGAGCCTAGCTTGCCCTGCTCGCGATAGACCTCGCGCAGATAAGCCTCGGTGTCGAGGCGGCCGCCGGAGTATTTGACGAAGGCTGGATCGAGGCCGGTGAGCTCGGTGACCTTCTGGATCATGGCTTTGGTGGCCTCTGGATCGGAGCGGCCCTTGAGTAGCGTGGTGAGGTAGTCGCCGCGCGTGTAGGCGATGACTGGAGCCATCGCGTCGGCGGTGAGCTTGTGCTCGCGCTCGAAGTGAGCCGCGGTGATGGAGGGCAGCGTGAGCATCCACGGCAGCGGTGAGAGGTCGCCGGATTCTTCGGCGAACGGATTCAGGTAGGGCGAGACGAGAACGACGCCGTTCATGGCGACGCCGAGCTGCGCCTGCAGGTAGTGGGTGATGCGCGGGCCACGATAGCCGCCGTAGCTCTCGCCAACGAAGTACTTGCGCGAAGAGAGGCGGCCGTTCTTCACGAGCCAGTCGTAGATGATGCGGGAGAGGTACTGGATGTCGGGCGTGGTGCCGTAGAAGAGCTTCTTCGACTCTGCCTCGGACACAAGAGAACGACTGAAACCGGTGCCGACGGGATCGATGAATACGAGGTCGGTGAAGTCGAGCCAGGTGCCGGGATTGTCGGCAGGGACGGCGGGATCGGAGGGGCTGTCACCGTCGTTGCCTGCGTTCAGGTGCTTGGGGCCGATGGCTCCGAGGTTGAGATAGACGCTGGAGGCTCCGGGGCCGCCGTTGAGCGCGAAGGTGACGGGGCGGTCGGCGCCCTCGACGGTATAGGCCGTTACAACCACCTGGCCTGCGAGCTTGCCGTCTTTGTCGCGCACGGGCAGAGCGCCGATGGTGACGGTGTATTTGAGCGTTTTGCCGTCGAGTTGGATGGACTGCTGCGTGTGAGCTTCGGCGGGGAGAGGCGGAAGCGCTTTGTC
>DATMUN010000437.1:0-2008 GCA_035563895.1 Occallatibacter sp.
CCTCGCCGGCATCCTCTCCGGCCACTTCCGCCGCAACCTCGTCCCACTCGCAGGCCAGCGCTCCATCCGCGCTTTCTTCCAGTCCCTCGCGCAACATCTGCGCCGCGCCCCCGCAGACACCAGCTCTTACAACGTCGTCCAGCGCTGGGCCTATCTCGCTGTCATCTTCGTTCTCTTCCCGCTCATCATCTGGACCGGCCTCGCCCTCTCGCCCCTCTTCGAGGGAGCATTTCCCGCCGCGGTTTCGATACTCGGCGGCCGCCAATCCGCACGCACCCTGCACTTCTTCGTCACCTGGGCTCTCGTGTTTTTCCTCGGCACGCACCTCATCATGATCGCCCTCTCCGGCTTCTGGAGACTCACCCGCGCCATGATCACCGGCCACAGCGTCACACCGCGCGCAGCCGCACCGGAGAACCAGCCATGAGCCTCTCGCGCCGCAAGCTCATCACCACCGGCCTCTCCGCCGCCGCCGGAGCCACAGGTCTCGCCGCAGCCGACCGCCTCGTGCGCCGCTACGGCCTCATCCCGCCCGACAGCGGCACCGTCTACGGCCCCGGCGAAACCCTCACCTACGCCGCCCAGCGCCTCATCGCTTCCCACACTCTCGCCCGCGAGTTCCCCCGCAGCATGATCTCCGCCGCGCCCTTCGCCAACGAGACCTCGCCCTTCACCGACACCTTCAAGCGCCAGCAGTCCCGCAACTTCGCTGACTGGCAGCTCACCGTCGAAGGTGCCGTCGCCCATCCCACTTCGTTCTCCGTCTCCGACCTCCGCACCCTCGGCCGCCGCAGCCAGATCACCGAGATCGCCTGCGAAGAAGGCTGGTCCTACGTTGCCGAATGGATCGGCACCCCGCTCTCCGCCGTGCTCCGCGAGGCCGGTGTCCTCCCACAAGCCCGCTACGTCGCCTACTTCTCCGATCAGCCCGACTGGTGGGACAGCCTCGACATCCAGGAAGCCCTCCACCCGCAGACCGTCATCGCCTGGGGCATGAACGACAGCGACCTCCCCGTCGGCTTCGGCGGCCCGCTCCGCATGCGCGTAGCCCGCCAGCTCGGCTACAAGAACATCAAGTTCATCACGCGCATCGTAGCCACCGACTCCCTCAAGCACTTCGGCAAAGGCCTGGGCTCCGCCTCCCCAGAAGCCGGCTACGCCTGGTACGCCGGCATCTAAGCGCGTCGTGATCCGTCAATCAACTTCTGATCCGAAGCGTACTCTTTCTAGTCCCTAATCCCTGGTCCCTATTCCCTCTTGGTTTAGTATTCTGTTAACACTTCGTTCCACGCTTCCTGGAACCACACGACACATCTCACATGACTCCAGTCGCTTTAGCGGTTGACGATCTACGGGATCAGTATCTGCGCGAGATGGCGCTTGTCCGCCAGACCTACGAGCGCACCGGGGACGGCACTGCCGCCATCCGCCGCCGCTCCGCCGTCGTCGATCGCATCCTCATCGAGATGTGGCGTCGCGCCTTCGCCGGCCAGGCCGCGCCGAATGTCTCGCTCCTCGCCCTCGGCGGTTACGGACGCAAAGACCTCTTCCCCTTCTCTGACATCGACGTGCTCTTCGCCTACGCCGACGACAAGGCCGAGGAGCAGTCCCGCGAAGCCGTCCGCACCATCATCCAGGGCATGTGGGACATTGGCCTCCGCGCCAGCCCCGCCTCGCGCACCGTCAAGGAAGCCTCACGCTTCGACCCCGACAACCTCGAGTTCACCCTGGCCACGCTCGACCGCCGCTTCCTCGCCGGCCAGTTCCCGCTCTACCAGCAGTTGCATCAAACCGTCCTGCCCGGCCTCGTCCTCTCTGACTGGACCACCATCACCCAGAAGCTCAATGAGGTCGCCCGCGCCCGCCACTCCAAATTCGGCAACACCATCTTCCACCTCGAGCCCAACCTGAAAGACTGTCCCGGCGGCCTGCGTGACTACTCCCTCGCCGTCTGGTTCGCGCTCCTCTTCCATCTCAAGGACACAAAGGAGTGGCCCCGCCAGCGCGG
>DATMUN010000438.1:0-2927 GCA_035563895.1 Occallatibacter sp.
GGCTGCCCGTTAGGCGTGCCGTTGGCGCACCCTTGTGAGCCAAAAATTCGTCATTTTATGCCTGCGTAACGACTGCTCGACGGCGCTCGGCTGAAATGACCCAGTAGTGCTTCGTTGAAGTGACCAGCAGGAGGAACAACATTCAGAAGCTAATTTGTAAAAAGGCAGACTGCGGGACGTTCATCTGGAGCTTTGCACTGCCGGGGTGGCTCGGGATTTCAGCCTTGTGGATCGCGGAGTGGCGGGCCTTGAATATGGACGGTGTGACAGAAGTGGCGGAGGCGGCTCAAGAGCGCTTCGGCCATGGGCCGATTGCCCAGGAAGTTGGGCCACTCGTCATACATGAGATTGGTAGTAATGACAGTGGAGTGGCGACGATAGCGCTCCTCCATCAGTTTGAAGAAGATGTTGGTCTGTTCCGGCTTTAGGTTTAAATACCCGAGCTCATCAATATAAAGGATATCCAGGCGGGCCAGGCGTTTTACCAGTTGGCGCGAGGAACGGTCGGCAAGAGAAGCATACATTTCATCGAATAAGTCCTGGGCGCGGATGAACTGACAGCGGTAGCCATTCTCCAGAGCCTTCAGCACCAGGCCAGAAGCCAACCCGGTCTTGCCCACCGCGGTTGGGCCAATGAAAACGATATTTTCTGCTTTGGCGAGGAAGTCCAGTTCGGCGAAGGCGCGGATCTGTTTGCGGCTGACGCCGGGCTGGCGGTCGAAGGGAAAGGTTTCCAGCGACCAGCGCTCGGGCAGGTTGGCCCGCCGGATGCGGTACTCCAAAGCTTTCTCCTGTCGGTAGTGCCACTGCGCGCGCAGCAGGTGGGTGAGGAACTCAGCGTAAGAGACGTCCTGTTTTTCGGCAGTGCGCAGCTGTTCTTCATAAATTTCCAGCATGCGCCGGAGTTTGAGGTTTTTAAGCAGCTGTTCGAGTTCTTCAGTCATCGCCGGGATCCTCGTCCAACCGGAAGAAGTCGCGTTGCACGCGGTGCAAAATCATCCGTTCCAGGCGGTCCAAGTCGTAGAGGCCATAGCGGAAGGCTTCTCGCACGGCGGCCAAGAAAGGCTCTCGGGGATATTCGCGCACGAGGCGAAGCAGTTGACGCAGGGCCAACACCACCAGCTTGCGGCTATGTTGTTTCAGCGCGGCGAGGTAATCAGCGATCTCCGGTACCGCTTGGAGGATGGCTTGTTCTTCCGGGTGCGCATCGCTGCGCTTGAGTCCTTGGCCACGCGGTGGGCGATGGGCCACCAGCGTGATGCGCTGATGCTGCTGGTCGGGGATGCGCTCGTGGGTGACGATGTTACGTGCATCGAGCTGCATCTCGATCTTGTCCTTGGTCTCCCGGATCTCTACCTGGCGACCGATCCACGCCACGGGGACCGAGTAGCGGTTGCTGTGCAGGGCTACATAGCCTTCGACATCCACGGTCCGTTGCTGCAGACGATAAACCTCCGGGATCCACACGGGCAGAGGCTTCAAATGCCTTTGCTCGAGGGCAAACAACTCGCGAGGAACGGCACGGATATGTTTTTTGTAGGTGGAGTTCACGCGATCGCACCATTGCCGTGCCTGTTCATTCAGGTCTGGCCAGCTGGAGAACGTACGACCGGCTAAGAAGTTGTTCTCAATGAACCAGAATGGCCGTTCCACCCGAGCGGATCGGTTGGCGTCGCCACGTTCGTGGGCTACGAAGCGGAAGTTGAAGCGCTCGGCAAAGGCAGCCATCTCGGGCACGGGAACCATCTCCCGTCCCGTTCCTCGCAGAACTACCACGTGGGTGTTGTCGATCATGACGCGGTCGGGGCTGCCACCGAAATACCGCAGCGCTTCGGTGAGAAAGATTTTGCAATCGAAGCGCTGAAACGTTGCGTAGCACTGAAAGAACAACATGCGCGAGTAGCACAGCACCGCCGAGGCAGTCTGCACTTTGCGTTTCTTCCCGGCGAGTTCGAGTTCATGGGGAGAAGTATCGTGCTGCAGTTCCTGGCCGGGCAGGAAGTCGTATTGCCCTACGGCCCGCTGCGGCGGTTCGGTGAGGCCATGCCGACGGCAGAAGGCGGTCAGGGCTTGGTAGGAGAGCACCGCCCCGCTGGCGGTCAGCTCTTCATGGACCCGCACAAGATTCCCCTTGCAGCGCGGCAACAACTCTAGGATCTGTTGTCGGTAGGGTTCGGCTTTCTCGGCACGCTGCAGCACCGGCACCTGCGCGGAGTTGGAACGAAGTACTCTGCGTACACTCAGGCGTGAGATGCCCAGCACACGCGCGATCTCTCGTTTCTTCACTCCCTTCGCATGCAGTTCCAGAATCGTGGTTCGTTGACTCTGACTCAACATGTTCTTCCTTTCCTGGCCGGACTTCCGGGATTCTTGTTGCCAGACGTTGAAGTTCTTGCAGGGCCAGAGCGATCGAGTGGCGCAGCAGCTCGCTCGACTCTTCCTGTAGTTGCTCGGATTTGCTGTGCATCTTCCGCAGACGTCGGTTGGCTCGATGAGCGATGGCTGCGACCATCTCCAGATCGTGTAACAGCTCCTGAAGCGGGGAGGCCACGGCGGGCTCGGCTTCCCGTTGCACCTTCAAAAACAACTGTGGTTGTTCGAGGAGACGTTGTCGGATTTGGGGTGGCGCCTGGCGCCACGCGGCATACAACTGCCCGGCTTGCCGGCTGGTGAGCTTGTGCCGCATGAAGGCCGCCGCCATGTGTTGGCAGTCTTCCAGGCTGCCACGCGCCACCGGCACCAAATACTTCATCGCCACCTGCGCGGAGATCTCGCCCGTGCGTACTTGCTGCTGCACGCTGTCCGGCAGAAGCTCGACCAGGGCCAGGCGACGTGACACCCAACTCACACTGCGATCGAACTGGCGGGCGAGTTCTTCCAGCCCATAACCGAAACGTTGCTCCAGCTCACCGAGCAGCCAGCCTTCT
>DATMUN010000439.1:0-3023 GCA_035563895.1 Occallatibacter sp.
GGGAGCACCTGTATCTCTACGACGGGAAGACGGGCACGGTGGTGCGACAGATTACGCGGGGCGAGTGGGTGGTGCGCGCGGTGGATCGCGTGGACGAGGCTGCGGGGGCGGTGTACTTCGAGGCCAGTGGTGTGAACGCGGACGAGGACCCGTACTACGTGCATGCGTATCGGATTGGGCTGGATGGCACGGGGATGAAGGAGCTGACCGAGGCGAAGGCGGATCACACGCTGAGCTACTCGCCGGACGGGAGATTCTTTGCGGATACCTACTCGCGTGTGGACCTGCCGCCGGTGATGGAGGTGCGCCGGGCGGACGGCGGGCTGGCGATGAAGGTGGACGCCGCCGATGACACGAAGCTGCGTGCGGCGGGCTGGCAGGCGCCGGAGCCCTTCCACGCGAAGGGGCGGGATGGGAAGACGGACATCTGGGGCGTGATCTACAAGCCTGCGCATCTGGATGCGGCGAAGAAGTATCCGGTGGTGGAGGACATTTATGCGGGGCCGCAGGGGTCGTTTGTGCCGAAGAGCTTTACGGCGCGGGCTGAGGCGCTGACGGAGCTGGGGTTTGTGGTGGTGCAGATTGACGGCATGGGCACGAACAACCGGTCGCGGGCGTTTCACGACATGGCGTGGCGGAACCTGAAGGACGGTGGGTTTGAAGACCGCATCTTGTGGCACAAGGCGGTGGCGGCGAAGTACGGGTGGTATGACGTGAGCCGGGTGGGGGTGTTTGGGACCTCGGCGGGCGGGCAGAATGCGCTGGCTGCGCTGCTGTTTCATCCGGAGTTCTACAAGGCGGGGGTGGCGAACTGCGGGAGCCACGATAACCGGATGGACAAGATCTGGTGGAACGAGCAGTGGATGGGCTGGCCGGTGGGCCCGTGGTACGGCGAGAGCTCGAATGTGGACAACGCTTGGCGGCTGCAGGGCAAGCTGATGCTGGTGGTGGGCGAGATGGATAAGAACGTGGACCCCTCGACGACCATGCAGGTGGTGGACCGGCTGATCAAGGCAAACAAGTATTTCGACCTACTGGTGGTGCCGGGCGGGGGGCATGGGGCGGGCGGCGCGTACGGTGAGCGCAAGTTGATGGACTTTTTTGTATACAATCTGGCGGGCGAGAAGACGCCGGAGTGGAACGCTGCCGACGATAAGAATAATTGAGAATAAAATGCGTTAAATGAATATGATACGGATATTTGGAAAATGGTAACGATTCCGTAGTTCGAGCTCAGTGCAGGCTGGATAACGTTTTACCGTCGACAGGGACAAGAAATCTCTTGCATAAAATACAAAATCGCATTTATTGTTTGATCCTAAATGGGATTCGAGAATAGGTTTTCTCGACGCTGAACAAGTTGGAAATCCTCGTGGCGTCTGGTCGACGGAGAAACTGCCGGGCCGGGTTGCCGTAGGGGAGCGCAAGACGCGCATGACGTTATGGAGGAGTGAAATATGACGCATCCGAAACAGATCACCCTGCGGTGGCTGTGTTGTTTGCTGGTGCTGGCGCTGGCGGTTGGGTATGTGCACGCGCAGGCAGGCTCGCAGGGATCGATTGCGGTGACGGTGGCCGATTCGACCGGCGGGCAGATTCCCCAGGCCAGCCTTGAATTGGTGGAGAAGGCAACGAATTATCCCCACAAGGCAGTCACGTCGGAGAAGGGCTCGTACACCTTCGTGAACCTGAACATCGGCGACTATCAACTGACTGTGACCAAGACCGGCTACGCGACGACGGTGCTGGAGAGCGTGACGGTACATGCTTCGCAGACCACCGACATTGTGGCTCCGCTGAAGATTGGCCAGACGCAGGAGACGGTGAGCGTGTCGGCGGACATGATGCCGCTGATCGACGTGACGACGAACTCAATCGGGAGCGTGATCGACCTGAAGTGGATTGAGGATCTGCCGGTGATCGGGCGTAACCTGACGTCGCTGGCGCTGCTGACTCCGGGATTCACGGGCAACGTGACGGGCGGCGCGGGCGGCACGCTGGGCTATGGCGTGTGGAACGGCCAGCCGTTCAGCAACCAGTCGAGCAACGTGGACGGCACGGTAGGCGGACCGACGCGCGGCAAGTACACGGGCGACGTTTCGCCTTCGGCGACGCCGCGCGTGGAGAACATTGCTGAGATGTCGGTGGAGACCGACCAGCTTGACCTCGATCAGGGTTTCGGCCAGGCGAGCATGGCGGTGAACTACGTGACTCGTTCGGGCTCGAATGACTTTCACGGACGCGTGTATGTGGATGCGCGCAACTCGGGACTATTTGCGAACACGTATGCTCACAACGTGAGCGGCCAGCGCCGGACGAAGGTGATCTGGAACGACTTTGGCGGCAGCGCGGGCGGACCGATCAAGCATGACAAGCTGTTTTTCTTCGGGAGCCTGTCGACGCGGCGGATTCCGGGCGGCCTGGACAACAGCAACAACTACCTGACCAGCGCGATGCAGGCGGGCAACTACTCCTACCTGGGTACGGACGGGAACACCCACACGGTGAACCTGCTGACGCTGGCGAACCAGTACAACACGGCGAACTCGACCTCGCTGCCGACGGCGGTGAACTCGGAGATTGCTTCGCAGTTCAGCGCGATCAACACGGCGATCGGCTCGGGCTCGACGCTGTCGACCTCGGACCTGAATATTGGCGAAGTGGACTGGGCGTCTTCGGCGCCGAACATCTACTACTACCCGACGATCAAGCTGGACTACAACCTTTCCGACAAGATTCGCATGAACCTTGCCTGGAACATGACGAACCAGACGCAGAAGGGCGCGTATGCGCCGCCGTTCCCGGGATCGGGCTTCTCTGACCAGGGCGGGCAGTATCACACGCGCGGCTACACGGCCAGCTACGGGCTGGACTGGGACATCAAGCCGACGCTGCTGAACCAGTTCAAGGTGGGCTACCTCTACAACGTGCATCAGTACGCGACGGACGCGAAACAGCTCTACGCAACTGATCCGTATGTGTACTGGGGCCTGGATGGCTACGGCTTCAACTACGCGATGTCA
>DATMUN010000440.1:0-3197 GCA_035563895.1 Occallatibacter sp.
TAGGGGGTTGCCCGCGCGTACGGGATCGCTCCTGCTGCGAGACATCTAGTGTCCTGTCTCAGAAATATCTAGCCACAAAACCCATTACGTGATTGGTTCCGCGTCGGTACCGGTCACGGAGGCGGAGATGGCGTGGAGATCTGCGGTTCGGATTGAGTTGGGTGAGGTCGAACGTCGTGAGCTTGAGGCGCGGACACGTCGCCGGAAGATCTCGCGCGCTGACGCGATGCGCGCCGAGATCGTGCTTCTGGCGGCAGATGGCACGACCAATCTGGCGATCGCCGAGCAGCTTGGGGTCACCCGCGTCACGGTGGCGACTTGGCGCAAGCGGTTCGCCGCCAAACGGCTGGACGGCCTTGCCGACGAGCCCCGCTCTGGGGCCCCGCGCAAGATCGGGGATGAAAAGATCGCTGAAGTGGTGACGACGACATTGGAGACGATGCCAGTGGCCGCCACCCACTGGAGTACGCGCTCGATGGCCAAGGCCTCGGGTTTGTCGATCGCGACCGTGCATCGCATCTGGCGGGCATTCTCGCTCCAGCCGCACCGGAGCGAAACCTTCAAGCTGTCGGCAGACCCCCTGTTTGTTGACAAGGTGCGCGACATCGTCGGCCTCTATCTCAACCCGCCGGACCGCGCGCTGGTGCTCTGCGTCGATGAGAAATCGCAGATCCAGGCGCTGGATCGCACCCAGCCGCTGCTCCCGATGCGACCAGGGCAATGGATCAACCAGGTCGGGCGCTTCTTCGCCTTGCTCACCGACCAGCAGATCAAGCGCGGTGCCCATCGCTCGCCCGCCGCGCTGGAGGCTGCTATCGCCGCCTACATCGACGTCCGCAATGCCGACCCAAGGCCTTTTCGCTGGACCAAAACCGCCGATGACATCCTGGCCTCCATCGAACGGTTTTGTCGCCGCAGCATCGCTGTCCAGGCCCCAATGTGGATAGGAATTTCTGATTCAGGACACTAGCTACTTTCCGGCGCAAAATCAGGGATCTAACCCCTTGATCTGACGGGCTTCGGAGCTCCAGAAACTGCAAGGACGGACATTTTTCGCACGGACAGCGCGGCATGTGGTCCGCCACAAAGGACGGTCGGCAGCAGCAGCGCGGCTCAGTTTTTGAAAAAAAGCGCTTGACGCGCAACGATGATCTCGTATCATCATTTTCGATGATACGAGATCAGCTCATCGAGACGCGCCAGAGGCTGATCGCCCAGCTGCCGGTGACCGGGGAGATCCTGCGCGGCTCGCTGTTCGAGCGGACCGTGCGCCATACCCGAGGCTGCACGATCTGCGCCGGCGGCGGCGGGCACCCGCTGTGGGTTCTGAGCGTCGGCTATGCCGGCGGCCGCACCCGCCAGTTCAGCCTGCGCCGCGAGCAGGTCGACGAAGTGCGCGGCTGGCTGGGCAATTACCACCAGCTGCGGGAGGCGCTGGAGGCGATCTGCGAGCTCAACCATGCGCTGCTGCGGCCGGACGACGCCGCGCCGAGACGGGCGAGGCAGACCGGTGATTGAGACGCAGCGGGCGCAGCGCAGCTTCGGCGACGGGCTGATCGCCGACGAAGTCAAGGATCTGCACGAAGCGTGGATGGAACACGCCGATCGGATACTGGGCGACAAGGAGATCGTGGCCGCCGTCTACGAGGCCCTGGCCAAGCGGCATCCCCAGAGCCGCACCCGCGGCCGGCCAGGCACCCCGGCCGAGGTGGTGCTGCGCCTGTTGGTACTCAAGCACATGCGCAACTGGAGTTACGGCGTCCTGGAACGGGAGGTGCGCGCCAATCTGGTGTATCGCGACTTCACCCGGGTGGGCGGCGCCAAGATGCCCGACGCCAAGACCATGGGGCGTTGGGGCGTGGCGCTGGGACCGGAGGCGATCAAACACATCCACGAGCGGATCGTGCAGATCGCGCGCGACCATCGGGCGGCGCAAGGCCGGCGGATGCGCGTCGACACCACGGTGGTCGAGACCAACATTCACTACCCCACCGACAGCAGCCTGTTGGGCGACGGGGTGCGGGTGCTGACCCGCACGATGAAGAAGATCACCGAACTCGCCGGCGCAGCCGGCGCCAAGCTGCGCGACCGCAGCCGCAGCGTCAAACTGCGGGTGCTGGAGATCGCGCGGGCGGCGCGCGCCAAAGGCCGACAGAGCGGGCCGAAGCTGACGCAGGCCTACCGCCGATTATTGGAAGCAACCGGCCGGGTGGTGGGTCAAGCCAGGCGCTTGGCCAAGGAGATCGATGACGGCGTCAAGCGGGCAGCCGACACCCGGCGGCAGGTCGTGCTGGAAGGGCTGCGTCGGAAGCTGGAGAGCATGGGGCCACGTGTCCAGCAGGTGATGCGCCAGACCACAGCGCGCGTCTTCGCCGGCGACACCCATGCCGAGGGCAAGATCGTCAGCCTGTTCGAGCCCACGACCGAGGTCATTCGCAAAGGGAAAGCCGGCAAGCCGACCGAATTTGGCAAGATGGTCAAATTGCAGGAGGCGGAGAACCAGATCGTCATCGCCTATGAAGTCTACGATCGGCGGCCCAGCGACTCGGACCTGCTGATTGCCGCGATCGAGATGCATCAAGCATCACTGGGCTGCACGCCGCACCTGGTGGCGGCCGATGCCGGCTTCTACTCGGCCAAAAACGAGGCGGCCGCCAAAGCCAAGGGCGTCAAGCGTGTCTGCATCCCCAACCGCTCCACCAAGAGCCCCGAGCGCAAACGCGAGCAAAAGAAGCGCTGGTTCCGCAACGGCCAGAAATGGCGCACCGGCTGCGAGGGTCGCATCAGCGTGGTCAAACGACGGCACGGACTGGATCGCAGCCGGTACAAGGGGGATGCCGGAATGAGGCGCTGGGTCGGCCTCGGGGTGATTGCCGACAACCTGGTCAACATCAGCCGCGTCATCGCCAAGCAGCCCAGCCGGTAATCCCAACTCCCCTCACTTCACCCTTGCCGGCGAGGACCTGCCGGCGGGTCCGCGCGCCCGGATGCGTTGAAGGTCGTCCGAAAACGTGCTTTTTGCGCCGGAAAGTAGCTAGCTTCCTGCAAACAAAAGGACCCAATGCGACTTATGGCTAAGCGTAAATCGGGCGAAAGGGGGCGGACTATGCAGATTTTATGGCTCTGAAGCCAATTCGACCGGTTCGCTAGGTCTCGGGTCGTCAGGGCGGTCGCCGCAGCGTTGTCGAAGGCGATTC
>DATMUN010000441.1:0-6728 GCA_035563895.1 Occallatibacter sp.
AAGAACCGAGCCAGTGGCGCCGCCGATCTGCGTAACCTTGCCCTTATAGTCCTTGCCCGTCGAGTCCACGTGGATCTCAACCGACTGACCGGCGGACATGTGCTTGAGCTGCGTCTCCTTGAAGTTCGCGGTGATCCACAGATCGTCGAGCGAAACCAGGGTCATCAGGTTCTGGCCAGGCGAGACGTTCTGATTGATCTCCACGCTCTTGCGGGTGACGATGCCGTCCGTCGGAGCCAGGATCTTCGTGTAGCTCAGGTTCAGCTTGGCCTGATCGAGCTGGGCCTGCGCCTGCTGCACCTGCGCAAGGGCCTGCTTGGCGCGAGCGCTCTGCGCGGCCACCTGCTGCGGTCCGGTCTGCGCATACTTCAACTGCGCCACGGCTTGCGACTCGCGCTCACGCGCCACGCGAACACCGTCGGCTAACGCAAGCTGGCTCGCCTTGGAGTCTGCCAGCGCGGCTTCGGCTGCACGCGCCGCGGCAACCGCCGCATCGTACTGCTGCTTGCTGATCACGTCCTTTTGCACGAGAGGCGTGTAGCGTGTCAGGTCAGCCTGCGCCTTAGTGTTGTTGGCATCGGCCTGCGCCACGCGCGCCTGCGCGGCCTTCAGCTGCTGCTCGGCCTGCGAAACGCCTGCCTGCGCGCCGCTCAGGTCCGCACTGGCTGAATGCAGGTTACTGCCCGTGTTTACGCTGGTGATGGGCACGTTGACCTGCGCCGCCGCCGCTGCTGCCTGTGCGCTGGCAAGGGCCGCCTCAGCGTTCTCCACAGCAACCTGATAGTCGCGCGGATCGAGCTCGGCGATGGGGTCGCCCTTCTTGACGAACTGATTCTCGTCCACGTCCACCTTGACGACCTGGCCCGTGATACGCGAGCTGATCTGAATGAGGTGGCCGTTCACCTGCGCGTCGTCGGTGTCTTCGCTGTAAGTGGAGTGCCACCAGAAACCGATAGCCGCCAGCACCACCACCACGACGATGGCGATTACGATGCCTTTGCGGCGCGAAGGCGCCTGGACGGGTTCGGTACTCTCGTCGTTCGCCGGCCGTTCCGTTGTTGGGGTCGATTCCGCCACGTCTACTTTCCTCCCAGGTAATTCCTGTAGTTCTGCGCCGCGCCAAGAGCACGCGCCAGGCTGAGCTTGGCGATGTTGTGCCGATAGAGGCTTGCGACATATTGATCATTAGCCTGCGCCACGGACTGCTCGGCCTGGCTTACGGCCAGGTTGTCGCTCACTCCGTTCGCATAGCGCTGTTGCGCTTCGCTCAAAACTTCGTTGGCCAGTTCCACGCTGGAGCGCGAGACTTCGACAAGCTTCTGCGCTGAGGCGATGTCGAGCAGTGCGTCACGCACATCCGCATCCACCTGCGCCTGCTTGTCACTCAACTGCGCGCGCTGCGTATCGAGTTGCGACTGGGCCACCTGCGCCTGTCCGCGCAATCCGAACTCCTCAAATAACGGGACAGACAGCGCACCCTGCGCATCGCCGGTTCCGTGCGAGTGCCGCACGTTCACGCCGATGTCACCGTAGTCGGCCGTGATATCTACGCGCGGCAGGCGGGCATCAGTTGCCGCCTTGCGCTGATCTTCCGAGGCCTTGGTCAGCTCCACCATCGCGGCCAGATCCTTGCGGTGGTCGCGGGCGTCGCGAATGGCCTGCTCGGTGTCGATCTGATCGAAGACTGCGTAGGGAGCCTTGTCAGCCAGGTTGTACTGCTGCTCGAGCGGCAGGCCGATGGCGCGAGCCAGAGCCAGTTTGTCCTTCTCAAGATTGTTTTCTGCTGCGATCTGCTGCTGCTGAAGCGACTGGTAATCGACGCGCGCGCGAAGTTCGTCGAGCAAAGGCGCGGTGCCGGCCTGATGGTTGGCCACTGCCTGATCGAGCGAAACCTTCGACGTGGCAACCTGAGCCGTAACACTCTCCACGCGGGTCTGATCGGCGAGCACCAGCAGGTATGCGTTGCCCACGGTAAGCACGACGAGGTCGCGAGCGTCCTCAGCCGAGAGCTGTGCAGCCTGGAAGTTATGCCGCGCGGCCATGTAGTTGCGCAACGCCGGCAGGTCGACGAGCGACCAGTTCAGCGAGGCGCGCAGATCGGTGTAACCGAACGGGCCGATGACGGTGGGAAAGCCTGAGATACGCAGGCCCTGCGCGGCAAGATCTACCTGCATCAAGGCTTCGGTCGCCTTGAAGTCCACCGAAGGCAACAACGTCTGCAGCTGGCTCAGCCGCTGTCCGCGGGCCGCGGCCGTCTGCGAACCGCTCAGGATGAGACCGAGGTTATTGCGCAGACCGCGGGCAATCGCGTCGTCCAGCGTAAGGTTCACCGGCTCGGCTGAAACCGGCCCGGCGGCCACGCTGCCCTGAAAGCTCTGCGCAGTGGGAGCGGTGGAAACGCCGGGAACCTGCTGCGGCGCAGTCTGAGCCGCGGCAAACGCCGCGCCAGCCAGCAATGCAGCTACCGCCGCAGCCGCACAAGTCTCTCGAGTTTCCCGTATTGAATAGCTCAAAAATGTCACAGGTAATTTACTCACGGCAGGACGATTAGAGCAGAATCCGAGTCACAATGCCCTGTTCGACAGTATGCAAGGTGACTTTTCTTGAGGCAAAACCCACCAGGCTTTTGTGGCCCAGGTGACATTGACTCGAACTCTGCTGTAGGCCCGGCAAAACTGGTGTCGTTAATAAGATGCGACGCTCCGCTTCAGCGCTTCAAAATTGATTATCACAGGAAGAGATGCGGCAGTCTGTGAGCTCGCTCCGGTACAGAGCACCTACAGACTCGCAACGCCGCGCATCGCGTGTTGCGAGCCCATTAACTAAACGATCGAGTTTAGTTGATTATTTACCGGTATTCGTGGCCTGAATCAGCTGCGAAGCCAGCGAGCAGAGGCCGAGGCGGAAGACCTCGCGCACGTGATCGGCTGTCCAGCCGGCTGCTCCGGGGCCGCCGTTTGCGGCGAGCAGCGATGCCGCCTCCTGCGAGGGGATGGCTGCCACCGCACGCAGCACAAAGACCGTGCGCTGCGGCACCGGCAGGCTCTCCAGCCAGGCGCGCACACGTCCGCGGTCGGGCCCCGCGATCATGCTCTGCAGCTGGTCGCTGGTGACGCCAGCCGACTCCAGATCGTCATCTTCGATGCAGGTATGCGGGAAGTCCATGCCTTCGGGGGCGTCCAGACAACCCGGCGTCCGCTCCACCAGCTTTGCAATCGCTGCCTCTGCGATAGCACGGCGATTATTCCGGCGTCCCTCCTCGGGATCGGCGCAGGGCGAGATGGAGGTGTTGGCAATGGCCTCCTCAATGATCCGCACACTGTCCTCGCCTTCGCCCACCATCATGGACGCGACGGCGTACATGCCGGCTGCGATAACGTCGAGCACTTCCTCATGACCGGCCAGGGCTTTGGCAACCGTGGCGTCGTCCTTTGGTTGTCCGTCGAGCAGCGTGGTCACCTGGTGGCTGAACTCACGTGCGCCAGGAGGCAGCGGTTCAGCGGGAATCAGCTCCTTGGAGCAGCAGCCAGAATCGTTCGACATGAGAAGACTCCTCCCCGGCAGCGAAGTTACGCACACCGGTCCAGTATTTATCCTCTACCCGATTGCCCGCACGGGTCAATGCACTCATGTGTAGAGGTTTCGCGGGGACTTGTTGGCTGACTTTATGCGAACGATAGTCAATGAAACCTGCGAGTTAGCGCAGAGCGCCGCGCCATGCGGAAACTTCACCACTCGCCACTCGACATCGCACCCGTGCCTCGGCCAAACCGCGCATCTTGCGCTGGCGCCAGTGATGACTTTCCTGGTCAAGCGCGGGTTTTCGTCCCCGGTTAACACTTCTACGCGCCTCATCCTGTAAGAGTTCCCGTAGGCGCTCCATTCATGTCAGCCACCGGGACGGGCCTGTCGCGCGGCACCCCGGCGCGGTACACTGACCAACACGGCGCACGGGACGATTCGCATGGCCAGCACTGCACAGAAACCAAAGCTCTTTAACGGCCGGGACTTCTCCTGGATGCAGTTCAACAGGCGTGTGCTTGAAGAGGCCGAGGACACGACGAATCCCCTGCTCGAGCGCGTCAAGTTCCTCGCCATCACCGGCTCCAACCTCGACGAGTACGTCGAAATTCGACAGGCCGGACTGATGCAGCGCATCGAAGACGGCTATCGTGAGACCGGCTACGACGGCCAGCGGCCCGACGAGTCGCTGGAGACGCTGACAGCCGAGATTCACTCCTTCGTTAAAGCGCAGTATGACTGCTGGAACGACCTGCTGCTGCCCGAGTTGCGTAAGCAGAACATCCGCCTGCTGGAGTGGGACGAGCTGAGCGAGGAGCAGCGCAACTTCGCGCAGAGCTACTTCCAGCGCGAGGTCGATCCGCTGCTGACCCCGATCGCCATCGACCCGGCGCATCCATTCCCGCGCGTGCTGAACAAGGCGCTCTGCCTGGCGCTGCTGCTGCGCCGCAAGCGCAAGACCTCCGGCCCGCAAGTGCTCGGCGTGGTCACGGTGCCACGCGCATTGCCGCGGTTCGTCCGCCTGCCCTCCGCAGAGGGAGACTTCGACTACCTGCTGTTGCAGGACCTGATCGCGCAGAACCTGGGCGGCATGTATCGCGGCTACGAAGTGGTCGCCCGCACCGGCTTCCGCGTCACGCGCAACTCCAACCTCTACTTCGAAGAGGAAGAAGCGCGCTCGCTGCTGGAGACAATCCGCGTGGAGCTGCACAACCGTCGCAAAGGCGACGCCGTGCGGTTGGAGATTGAAGCCGGCGCAGATGCGGAGATCGTCGAGCGGCTGCGCGTGAACTTCGAACTCGACGAGGACCAGGTCTTCCGCTGCGATGGCCCGCTGAACCTGTCGCGGCTGATGTATTTGTACGGCGACGTGGTGCGCGCAGACCTGAAGTTCCCTGCGTTCACACCGCGACCATTTCAGCTGAGCCGTACCGCTCACGATATCTACGAGGAGTTGCGGCATCGGGACGTTCTGCTGCATCACCCCTACGACTCCTACGACCCCGTGGTGGAGTTCATCGAAAACGCGGCCATCGACCCGGCCGTGGTGACGATGAAGCAGACGCTTTACCGCACCAGCGAGAACTCTCCGATGTTTCAGGCTCTCACCGACGCGGCGGCGACCAAGGAGACCACGCTCGTCGTCGAGCTGATGGCGCGCTTCGACGAGGCCTCGAACATCCGCTGGGCGCGCTCGATGGAGGACGCTGGCGTGCAGGTCTTCCACGGCGTGGTGGGGCTCAAGACGCACTGCAAGCTGGCCATGCTCGTGCGGCGCGACGAGGACGGGGTGACGCGCCGCTACTGCCACCTGGGCACGGGCAACTACAACCCGATCACAGCGCGCTTCTACACCGACCTGAGCCTGCTGACCTGCGATCCGCAGATCACCGAACGCGTCCACATGGTCTTCAACTACCTGACAGCACACGCGGAGATCAACGACTACTCGCCGCTTCTGGTGGCGCCACTGACGATGGCGGAGAGCTTCCTCGGCCTCATCCGCCGCGAGATGGACCACGCCAAGGCAGGCCGGCCCGCGCACATTGTGGCGAAGATGAATGCGCTGCTGGAGCCCAGCGTGATCGAAGCGCTCTATGCCGCCTCGCAGGCCGGCGTCGAGATCGACCTGATCATTCGCGGCCTGTGCATCCTGCGGCCGGGCGTGAAGGGACTCTCTGAAAACATCCGCGTGCGGTCGATCGTTGGACGCTTCCTCGAACACTCGCGCATCTTCCACTTTGCCAACGGCGGCAACGACGAGATCTACCTCGGCTCTGCCGACTGGATGCCTCGCAACCTCTTCGAGCGCTGCGAGGTGGTCTTCCCAGTGCGCGATGCCGCGGTGCTGGCACGGATTCACGATGAGATTCTGCCCGCGTATCTGGCCGACACGGCAAAGGCGCGTCTGCAACAGTCCGACGGCAGCTACGTTCGCGCATCGAAGATTCTCAAGAACTCTCCGATCTTCTCAAGCCAGAATTTTCTGATGCAGCTTGCCGAGGGAAAGACGGACCTTGGCGCACTGCCCAAGCCTACTGCACAGGAGCAGGCTGCCGCAAAACCAGCTCACCCCAAACGCAACCCGCGACCACGCGCTGCAAAGAAGGCTGACGCGGCAGATTAATCGCCACGCCATCGCTCTCCTAGTTTCTGTCCCGGTTATCCACATCGGGTACTGCAAGCGCACGCGCGAAAATAGTCTTCAGACATGCCGGAGATACCCGTGACAGGCAGGCTGGAGCTCATTGTCGGGCCGATGCGCAGCAACAAGACTGCGGAACTTCTGCGCCGTATTGAGATCCGCCGCCAGTATGCCAAGCAACACGTCCTTTTGCTGAAGCCCTCAGCCGACACCAAGGCCGCCGCAGGCGTGGTGGAGAGCCGCAACACCAACGGCTGCGGCCGCATGGAAGCCGTCGAATTCCCCTCCACCGATCCCTGGTCGGCGATGCCGATGCTGGCTGCCACCGAGCAGCGCATCGGCAAGCGCGTGGAGTGCATCGCCATCGACGAGGGCCAGTTCGTTACCGACCTGTTCCTGTTCACAAAGCGGCTGCTTGAGACGGGCCACGACGTGATGGTCTCCGGCCTCGAACTCGACTTCCGCGGTCTGCCCTTCGGCGAGATGCTGCAGCTCTCGTGGCTGGTGCGCACCTTCGCGGGCAACCTCACAGAGCTTGTCGCCTACTGCCATTGCGGCGCAA
>DATMUN010000442.1:0-3402 GCA_035563895.1 Occallatibacter sp.
ATTGACGAGCCAGCCGAGCAGCTCTTCGCGGAGCGTGGGCTGCACAGTCTGCACGCGAGCGCCCTTCAGATGCAGCGTGACCTTTGATCCATCGAAACGCGTGATAGTGCGGCCGTCGAGGGCATCGAGCAACGCCTGCTCATTCGGCGCAGTCAGGTCAATGAGTTTCTGTTCGAGCGCTTCCTCTGCGGTGTAAGAGTGCGACGAGGCCATTGCTGCGATTGCTGCGACGGCGTTGCGATTCCGGCGCGTGACGTAGGAGCGCAGGAAGGCTTCGGCATCGTTTTCCGCTTTGTCGATCTGGGTCTGATCGGGCTTGGAGCCTTCGAAGACAACGTGAGCCGCGCCCGCCTCAGTGCCCGGAGCCATCGCGGCTACATCCGCAGCCTCGAGCAGGAAGAACCCAGCCGACCCCGCCCGTGCGCCTGATGGGCCAACATAGACGATGACAGGAACATGCGAGCTGAGGATGGCACCTGTCATGGCGCGCATCGACTCCACCAGGCCGCCCGGCGTGTCCATCTCCACCAGCAGCGCCGAGGCGCCGACGGCGTTCGCGTGCTGCAGAGCACGCTCCAGCAGTCCGGCACTCACGGGCTGAATTGTGTCTTTGAGAACGACCTTCTCGACCAGCGGCTGTTGCGCCGCCAGCGCCGTTGCCCCGGCCACGGCCAGGGCCGCTATCCAACGCACCGCACTCCGCAACCTGCTTGCCTGCCGCGGCATGGTTCGCTCCTATCCGGTCACACGAACTACTGACTCTTCCCCGTTCTTAACGCGATCTGGCGGCTCAGTTCCTGCGCCGCTTTGTTGCTCGGCTCCAGCGCCACGGCCGACGACGCATCCTTCACCGCCGCATCCAGATGATTTTCGCCCATATCAAGCCTACCGAGCACAACATATGCGCGTGCCGAGGGCTGGATATCGAGCGCCTTCTTCGCTTCGCTTCGCGCTGCTGCCGTGTCGCCCGTGCGCTCGCGCACCTCGGCCAACCCCGCGTGGCCCGCAGCCACCGAACCGTCGGCCATCACTGCGGCCAGGTACTCGCGCTCGGCTTCGAGCAGCAGGCCGCGGTCAAGGAATCCGTCTGCCTGAGTTGCCAGCTTCTCGGCGCGCTCGCGCGGCTTCAGAGTCTGCAGCCGGTCGGCCTCCATCTGGTCCATCATCACGGCAGCCTGGCGAAAAGCCACGGCATCGAAGGTACGCACGATGCGTTCGAGGGGGTCTACCTTGTCGGCGCTCTTGTCTGCCGTGGAGTCGGCCCACTGCTTGACGAGGCTCTGGGCCTCTGTGTCGTTTGGGCGCAGCTTGAGGGTCTGCTGCAGCTCCGCCAGCGCGCCGTTGGCATCGCCGCGGCGCTTGAGGCTGACGGCGAGATTGAAATGGTAGTCGGCAGCGTTCGGGTCCGCCGTCTCAGCAGCGATGAACTGCGCACTGGCGTCGCGCCCTTGGCGCGCGATGGCCACGGCTTGGTTGTTAAGCACCTCGCCCAGAGGAAGAACCCTGGCTACCTCGGCAAAGGCTGCTTCGGCGTCTTTGTACTGGCCGGAGAACATGAGCGAAAGTCCGCGATAGAAGCCCGCCTCAAGGGCATCCGCATCGCTGCGAGCGACCTTGGCAAAGGCCGACGCGGCCTCGTCGTATTGGCCTGCGCTGTAGTCTTCACGCCCCAGCGCCATCCACGCAGGGCTGAACGTGGCGCTGAGTGCGACAGACTGCTTGAGGTGCTTGATTCGCTCGTCATGGTCGGGCTCGGTGATGCCGCGGATGTACTGCTCAAAGGCATCCACACGTACTCCGCGACCCACAGCCACAAACGACTCCTCGGGCACGCTGTAAGCCGGGTCGAGCGCCTTGGTCAGCTTCCACGCCAGCGCACTGAAGACCGGCACGAGCTCGCTCATCTCGCCTTGTGCCGTTACGGGTGCGCTCATCTCCAGACGGGGCACGTTGACCACGCGCGCCTCGGCAATAATCTGCGAGCCTTGTGTGCGGAAGCTGCCGACCACGACAGCGTCGGCGTCAATTGTCTGCGCGAGCTTGAGCTCGCTGGCGCGGGAGGGTTGAAAGCCCGCCGGAAGTCCAAGATGATCCAGCGCATAGAGCCGGTCAGTCCGGCTCATGGGCGCGAAGCCCGCGGCGCGGAAGCTTCGACTCAATACCTCGGCCGCCGCCTCGCGAATCCAATCCAGGCTGGGCTGCCCGCTGCGGTTATCGAAGGGCAATGCCAGCACGATGCGGCCTCGGCCTTCCGAAGCTGCCTCCTGGCTCATCGCCGCATCCTGCGCTGCCTGCGCCTGCGCGCCCGCCACCGCGCCGAGCAATACCGCCGCCAGCGCACCCAACCACCCAATCCGTATCCGCACTCGAAAAGAAGCCATCACAACAAGGTGATTATAGGCTGTTTGGCGCAGTTGACTGCGCTTCAAACTGCCGGTTGAAGCGAATCAGGGCGATCCACATGCCGTGGTCGCGGCTCTCCCACACGAGGTCGCCGTGCAGGCGCAGGGCGATCTCCTCGGGCTCCAGGTCCTTGTGCAGCCCGAAGTACTGCTCATCAAGCGCTGTGCTGCGCGCGCCCAAGCTCAGAACGGGCCCGGTTGGCTCAAACTTGGTGGAGAAGACAAGGGCCGCGGAGTACTTCTCCGGTTCCGCTGCGGCCTTGTCGATCTGCGCCCGGCTGAAGTCGTCGATCGGCACCACATCCCATGACCTGGGCGAGTAACCCAGCTCGGGCTTGGTCAATGCGTCGCTCACTGGCCACGCCGTGAGCACGGTGGCCCCGGGGTAGCGATGCGCCAGCTCGGCCATCCCATTCATCTGCATGCGGATAACGCGTGCGTATTGCAGGTTGTCCTCTGGCGCAAAGCCGTACGGCGGATTAATGAAGAGGCCCACGACAAACGCCGCGGCCGAGAACGCCGCCAGACCCTGCCAGTAAGGCACGCGGCGGCGGAAGGATGCGACTGCAACCACCAGCACCAGCGGGAACATGGGCAACAGATACCGCGTGAGCAACGCACCGCCCAGCAGGCTGAACTCGACGGCATTGGCGGCGATGAGCACGCCGATCACGGCCAGCGGCCTCGCGGCGATTCCTGTGCGCTCGGTACCGTCACGTTCGCGGCGCGGTTCGAGCATCCATGCCGCCAGCATCAGCAGCACCGGGACAAACATGTTCATGTGCGCCGTGAGGTGGAGCACACGATGGCCGAAGGCGGCCAGCACACGGACGGGCGTCCAAGTGGTCTCGGCGTTGTAACGCAAAAACTCGGGATTGCCGAAGACGAAGCCGGTCTTGGAGTAGTGCCATGCGTACCAGCCCACGAGGGGCGCGATGCTCAGCGCCATACATGCGGCCTCGGCGACCCATTGCAGACGCGCGCCTTGCTTAGCCTGCAC
>DATMUN010000443.1:0-2698 GCA_035563895.1 Occallatibacter sp.
CGATTTCACGATTTTGTCATTGGCGCTGACTTCCGACACCTTACCGCTGCCCGAAATCGATCGCTATGCCGACGACTGTGTGCCACGAACGCACTGAAGGAGGTGGGATGCTGTGCAGGAGATGAGGGTAGGTCCCTCGGAACCGGCTGTCAGGAGCAGGCTCCAAACCACCGCAAGCTGCGACGGTCAAGAGCCGTAGTGGTGAACGTTGCGGAAAAGGCGGGACGTGATGCCGTCAGGTATGGCTCAGAGAGACGAGCGCAAGCAAACCGCTGATGACGTGTCGAAAGCGTATAGACGATGTCGAAACCGGGGGGAAGTCGTTAACCCGGGACGAGTCTGGGGGGTGTCCTGATTGCGGCCCAGACGGCATCCGGCATGAAGGCGGCGTGACTCTGAACTGGGCTCTTGCATGGAACGTGGGAACCTGTCGCCCCGATGCGAAGGGAGAAGTCCAAGCGGGAGGCCCCCGCGAGGATTGGAGTACCAATGCGGGGCACAGGGGCGGAGCAGCCCGTAGTAGGGAGGAAGGCTCTGTAATGGAGCTGGACCGAAGGGGCTGCGTTGTTCAGCTCTGGCCTGGGGGCAACCGGCCCACGGGTCCGATCTCTGATCGGCCCGAGGACGGGCTTTGGGAGGAACCCCGTGGATAGAGCAAAGCCGTTTGACATTCCGAAACGGGAAGTATGGCAAGCATACAAGAGGGTAAGAGCTAACCAAGGTGCGGCTGGCGTAGACGGGCAGTCGATTGCGGACTTCGAGGCTGATCTCTCGAATAACCTCTACAAGCTCTGGAATCGGCTGGCGTCTGGCAGCTACTTTCCGCCGCCGGTGCGACGGGTGGACATACCGAAGGACGATGGTCGAACCCGGCCGCTGGGGATCCCCACGGTCGCCGACCGCATCGCCCAGATGGTCGTCAAACGATACTTGGAGCCACTGGTGGAACCACATTTCCACGACGACTCCTACGGGTATCGACCCGGCAAATCGGCGCTCGAAGCAGTCGGCGTGGCACGGCGGCGCTGCTGGTGCTACGACTGGGTGCTCGATCTGGACATCAAATCCTTTTTCGATGATATCGACAGGGAGCTGTTGATGCGGGCGGTGCGCAAGCATACGGACTGCCCGTGGGTGCTGCTTTACCTCGAAAGATGGTTGAGAGCGCCCGTTCAGATGGCGGATGGCAGCCTCATCGGCAGGGTAAGAGGAACGCCGCAGGGCGGGGTCGTCAGTCCCCTCCTGGCGAATCTCTTTCTCCATTACGCGTTCGACATGTGGATGCGTCGGAACCATCCGGGCGTCTCCTTCGAGCGCTATGCTGATGATGCGATCTGCCACTGCCGCAGTGAGGAGCAGGCGAGGGCGCTGGGCGCATCGCTTGAGAGGCGGTTCGCTAACTGCGGACTGACGCTTCATCCGGAGAAGACGAAAATCGTCTACTGCAAGGATGAAGATCGGCGCGGAGGCTACCCACATCAGACGTTCGACTTTCTCGGCTACACGTTCCGGCCGAGGCTGTCGCGACGCTGGCGGGGTACATTCGGCGTCTTGTTCAGCCCCGCGGCAAGCGGGAAAGCTCTCAAGACGATCCGGCAGACGGTCCGAAGCTGGGCGCTTCACGAGCGCAGCGACAAGTCGCTGGACGACCTGGCCCGGATGTTCAATAGCCACATCCGGGGTTGGATCAACTACTACGGCCGGTACTACAAGTCAGCTCTCTACCCGACCCTGCGACACATCGACCTTATTCTGGCTCGATGGGCGCATCGGAAGTTCAAGTCCCTGCGACGCCACCGGCGACAAACAGCGCACTGGATCGCTCGCGTTGCGCGGCGACAACCATCGCTGTTCGCCCACTGGGGGCTTTTGCAGGGGCGCGGCCGGACAATGGGAGCCGGATGAGGCGAGAGTCTCACGTCCGGTTCTGCGAGCGCGCGGGGGTGCGACTCCCCTGCGCGACTCACCGCAATATCTATGTTCGCAGCCGCCGCGCCGGTGAACGGGTGATGGCCTCGATGAGCCGGTTTCTGACCCAGAAGCTGCGGCTGAAGGTCAACGAGGCCAAAAGCGCGGTGGCGCGACCGGAGGAGCGCAAGTTCCTGGGGTTCAGCATCTCGAATGACGGGAGCGAGCGGCGCATCGCGCCAAAAGCCCTCGACAAATTCAAGACGCAAGTCCGGGACATGACCCGCCGGACACGGGGGATCAGCCTACCGCAGCTGATCGAAGAGCTGACGCCATACCTCATCGGATGGCGCGGCTACTTCGGCTTCTGCCAGACCCCACGTGTGCTCACGAACCTGGAAGCGTGGATCCGCCGAAGATTACGTTCGTATCTTTGGCGGCAGTGGCAGAACGGGCACAATCGCTTCAAAGAACTGCGCCGTCGCGGCGTATCGGAGTTCAGAGCAGCGGTCGCCGCCGGTTCGCCGACGGGTTTCTGGCGCATGTCAGGACACCCGGCGGTCCAACAGGCCCTGCGCAACCACTACTTCGACTCACTCGGTCTCCCCCGACTCCATGTCTCTGTCCAAGCCTAACCCGGTCGAACCGCCGTGTACGTGACCCGTATGCCCGGTGGTGTGGGAGGGGTGGCACCGCGAGGTGTCCCCCTATCCCGATCTTCCACCCGTTGCAGACCATTTAGACTGCGCGTTGCGGGAGTGCACCAACCGACCCGCGTCGTAGCCCCTGT
>DATMUN010000444.1:0-2553 GCA_035563895.1 Occallatibacter sp.
GTGGCGATAGAGGCCGCCTTTCTCAAGGCCGGTGGCGGCCATGATGTCCTGCATGGAGCAGCCGGCAAAGCCTTTCTGGTTGAAGAGCGGGGCTGCGGCGGCCACGATCCGCTCGCGGGTTAGCTCTCCCTTGCTCATGGAGATCACCTCGAAGGAGAAGGATAGCGCAAAAAAGACGCATCGGTCTCAAATTCTGTGAATCTGATTCGTAAAGAGACCGATTGGTCGCATTTATCCGTCCGAGGTGTCCCCTGGCCGCAGCCGTTTTAGCTACCGAGTCCATCGCCGCGCAGAAGAGCGCCGCGCGTAAGCCTGTGAATCCGTGGGTGGTCGCGCTGACGGTGACGATTGCCACCTTCATGGAACTGCTCGACACGTCGATTGCGAATGTTTCGCTGCCGCACATCGCGGGCGGGCTGGGGCGCTCGTTCGACGAGGTCACGTGGATTCTGACGACCTATCTGGTGGCGAATGCGGCGGTGTTGCCGCTTTCGGCGTGGCTCTCGCGCGTGCTGGGGCGCAAGAACTACTACCTGGTGTGCGTGGTGCTGTTCACGATTACGTCGCTCTTGTGCGGCCTTGCGCCGAACCTGACTGTGATGCTGATTGCGCGCGTGCTACAGGGGATAGCGGGCGGCGGGTTGGCTCCGGTGGAGCAGGCGATTCTGGTGGATACGTTTCCGCCGCACAAGCGCGCGTCGGCCTTTGCGCTGTACACGATGGCGATTGTGACTGCGCCGGCGATTGGCCCGGTGCTGGGCGGATGGATCACGGACAACTACGACTGGCGCTGGGTCTTCTTCATCAATATCCCGATCGGGATTCTGTCGCTGGCGCTGACGGCGCGGTTCGTACACGATCCACCGGCTTTTGCGGAGGAGCGCAAGACGGTGCGCGGGCCGGACGGCAGGCTGCGCGTGGACGGAGTGGGGATCGCCCTGATCGGGCTGGGGTCCGCCGCGCTTGAAGTGCTGCTGGATCGCGGCCAGATCGACGACTGGTTCGGCTCGGTCTTTATCCGTTGGGCGTTTGCGGTTGCGGTGTTCTGTCTAGTCACGGCTATCTTTTGGGAGCTACGGCAGAAGGACCCGGTGATCGAGTTCCGGCTGCTGCGTTCGCGCAACTTTGCGCTGGCGAATCTCTTCTACTTTTTGTTCGGCGTCGGGTTGTTTGCTTCGACGACGATGATTCCGCAACTGCTGCAGGAGCTTTACGGCTATCGCGCTATTGATGCGGGGCTGGTGCTGGGGCCGGGGGCTTTTGTGATTACGATGCTGGCTCCGGTCGGAGCGCAGCTCATCCAGAGGAGAGTGATTCAGCCCAGATATCTGCTGGTGATCGCGGCGCTGATCGTGGGCATCTCGTTCTTGCACTACAGCCACTTCACGCTCGATACGGACTACGACCACTACGCGTGGGCGCGGGCGCTGCAGGGGCTGGGCTATGCGTTCTTCTTTGTGCCGCTGTCGATGATCGCATACTCCGAGCTGAAGCCTGCGGAGAACAACAAGGCTTCGTCGCTCACCAACTTCTTTCGCAACTGGGGCGGCAGCTTTGGTGTGGCGCTGGTGAACACGGTGAGCGAGCGCCGGTTGAGCTTTCATCAGGCGAACGTGGGCGCGAATCTGCCTGCCTCAGCGCCGGGGCTGCAGGAGCAGATCGCGGGTGTGACGGGATATCTGCGGGCGCATGGATTTTCGCAGGCGGATGCGGCCCGCGGGGCTTACGCGCATGTGTATCAGCAACTGGAGGCGCAGGCGCACATGCTGGCTTTCATGGACTGCTTCCACCTGATTGGCTGGGCTACGCTGTTGGCCGCACCGCTTGTTTTGCTCACGCGGGCGTTCCGCATGGGGGGCGGTGGCGGCGGAGGGCATTGAGCGGGCGCTAAAAAATCTTGACCCCGGCGCTTGACCTGTCTAGAACTATAGGGTTGAGAGTGGAATGAGGACGATGCTTACGGTAACCCAACTCGCCCGGCGGTGCGGCGTGAGCCGTACGGCGCTGTTGTATTACGAATCGATCGGTTTGATGCCCCCGCCGCGGCGCAGCGGCGGCAACTACAGGCTCTATGGCGAAGCGGACGCGCAGCGCCTGGAGCAGATTCGCGCGTTTCGCGAGGCGGGACTGACGCTGGACGATATTCGCGCGCTTCTTTTGAACAGAACGAATCGGCCCGGACATGGCGCCGCCAGCGTGCTGGAACGGAGGCTGAAGGAACTGGATGTCCAGATCAGTACGCTGCGGAGTCACCAGCGGGCGATTCTCAAGCTGCTGGAGCATAACGCTCTGCGAAAGGGAAACAAGATGGTCACGAAAGAGAAGTGGGTTGCAATTATGAAGGGCTGCGGCTTTACCGAGGAGCAGATGAACCGGTGGCATGCGGAGTTTGAGCGCGCGGCTCCGGCCGAGCATCAGGAGTTTCTCGAATTCCTGCACATTCCGGCGGCGGAGATTGCGTCGATCAGGGAGTGGAGCAGCAAGTTGAAGTGAGCCGCAAGGGAAGAGCGAGCCGGAGCAGCGGCTGGGAGGTCAGTTTCCGGCCGCGGGCTC
>DATMUN010000445.1:0-6074 GCA_035563895.1 Occallatibacter sp.
TGCCTCGGAGTACCACTGACGCGCTGCGTCAGCCTGCTCAGCAAGCCGCGGAACACGCAGGATGGCATCGAGCGCAAGCTGGAACCGGTCAATATTGTTGAGGACGCACATATCGAACGGCGTGGTGGTGGTGCCCTCTTCCTTGTAGCCGCGCACGTGGATGTTGTCGTGATTGCGGCGGCGGTAGGTGAGCCGATGGATGAGCCACGGATAGCCGTGGAAGGCGAAGATGACCGGCTTGTCCTTGGTGAAGATCAGGTCGAACTCTTCGTCTGGCAGGCCGTGCGGATGCTCAGACTGCGGCTGCAGTGTCATAAGGTCGACGACGTTCACGAAACGGATCTTCAGGTCCGGAACGCGCTCGCGCAGCAGCGTGACCGCCGCAAGGGCTTCCATCGTGGGCACGTCGCCGCAGCTTGCGATAACGACATCCGGCTCGCCGCCCGCTTCGTTCGAAGCCCATTTCCATACGCTCACGCCGGAGGCGCTGTGCTGGATGGCTTCGTCGATAGTGAGCCACTGCGGTGCCGGCTGTTTTCCGGCGACGATGAGGTTGATGTAATTACGGCTGCGCAGGCAGTGGTCGCTCACGGAGAGCAGTGTGTTGGCGTCTGCCGGAAGATAGATGCGGACGACGTCAGCCTTCTTGTTCAGCAGGTGATCGATGAAGCCTGGGTCCTGGTGCGAGAAGCCGTTGTGGTCCTGCCGCCAGACGAGCGAACTGAGGAGGTAGTTGAGCGAAGCGATGGGTTTGCGCCACGGGATCTCGCGCGTCACCTTCAACCACTTGGCGTGCTGATTCACCATCGAGTCGACGATATGAATGAAGGCCTCATAGCAGGAGAAGAAGCCGTGGCGGCCGGTGAGTAGATAGCCCTCGAGCCAGCCCTGGCACATGTGCTCGCTAAGCACTTCCATGACGCGGCCGGTGGGGGAAAGGTTTTCGTCAACGGGAAGAGTTTCAGCAACCCAGGTCTTGCCGGTGTCGGTAATCGCATCGCCGATACGGTTCGATGCGGTCTCGTCCGGACCGAAGACGCGGAAGTTCTTATGGTCCAGATTCGCCTGCATCACGGCGTGCAGTAGTTTGCCTAGCACGCGGGTGGATTCGACATCCTTCGCGCCGCGTTCCTCGACCTTTACGGCGAAGTCGCGGAAGTTGGGCACGCGCAGCGGCTTCAGCAGCAGTCCGCCATTGGCATGTGCGTTCATGCCCATGCGGCGTCGTCCTTTGGGCGCGATCTCAGCGAACTCCTCGCGCAGCGCGCCTTTGGCATCGAACAGTTCCTCGGGCTTGTAGCTGTGCAGCCACTCTTCGAGCAGGCGAAGATGATCGGGTTTTTCGCGCAGCTCACTGAAGGGAACCTGATGGGCGCGCCAGGTGTTTTCGACGGGCTTGCCGTCGACGGTCTTTGGACCGGTCCAGCCTTTCGGCGTGCGCAGGATAAGCATCGGCCACGCCGGGCGCTCGGTTACGCCCTTCTCTCGCGCGTTCTTCTGGATTTCAGCAATGCGATCGAAGATTGCGTCGAAGACCGCAGCGGCCTGCTGATGGAGGATGGCTGGGTCGTCGCCTTCGAGGGTGAAGGGCTCGTAGCCGTAGCCGCGCATCAGGTTTTCCAACTCCGCATGCGGAATGCGCGAGAGCACCGTGGGGTTGGCGATCTTGTAGCCATTCAGATGGAGGATCGGCAGCACTGCTCCGTCGGTGGCCGGGTTGAGGAACTTGTTCGAGTGCCAGCTTGTGGCCAGCGGACCAGTCTCTGCTTCGCCGTCGCCGACGACGCAGGCGACGACGAGGTCCGGGTTGTCGAAGGCCGCGCCAAAGGCATGCACAAGCGAGTAGCCGAGCTCGCCGCCCTCGTGAATGGAGCCGGGTGTCTCCGGCGCTACGTGGCTGGGGATGCCATAGGGCCAGCTGAACTGGCGGAAGAGGCGCTTGATGCCGTCGGCGTTGCGCTCGATGTGCGGATAGATCTCGGAGTACGAGCCCTCAAGGTAGGTGTTCGCGACCAAGCCCGGACCGCCGTGCCCCGGACCGATCAGGTAGATCATGTTCAGGTCGCGTTCGCGGATGAGGCGGTTCCAGTGCACGTAGAGGAAGTTGAGCCCGGGTGTGGTGCCCCAGTGGCCGAGCAGGCGCGGCTTTACATCATCGAGCGTAAGAGGATGCTGCAACAGTGGATTGTCTTTGAGGTAGATCTGCCCTACTGAGAGATAGTTGGTTGCGCGCCAGTAGGCATCCATCTTTGCCAGCTGCTCTGGGCTCAGAGGACCGAGGCTCTTCGCTTCGGCCGGGGGAACGGCGTTCGTCGCTTTGCTCATGGTTCACCTCAAGAGGAAGGGGTGCGTGACTGACCAGACTAGCAGGGAGATGTAAAAACACAGGGTGATTCAAGTCACCTGAAGTGAGACATCGCATCACAATGCAGGACGATTGAAGTCGATGAATGCTCGATAGGGAGGGCGTTCTGCGCGAATCGTTCTAGAAGTGACGCTTGAGTTTGAGGATGCGCGACTCGAAGCCGTACCAGAGCGCTGCTGCGACGGCAGTGGCAGTGGCGAGTCGGAAGGCGACGATGGCCAGATTGCCTGTCGTGCCGTAGGGGTCCATGCGTAAGTCAAACCAGCCGAAGTAGACGAAGACGGCGATGTGTGTGAGGTAGAGGCCGTAGCTGACGCGGCCGTAGAAGGGCAGCGGCCCGCGCCGAAGCAGCGTGTGCAGCGGAGACCGCGTGCCGGTTGACGCAATGGCTGCGATGACTGCGCCACCATAACCAAAGGCGAGCGCGGTGTCGAGAAAGGCTGTGCCGCCGGCGATGGTAAACGCCGATCCGAAGCCGCCAACGAAAGACACGAGCCCGAGTGCGAGCCAGGTGCGGCGGCTTATCGGGAACGTGTAGAGCGCGAGCGCGATGAGGCTGCCAAGCGCAAGGCCGTCAAGGTGGATCAGTGTGTGCGTCGGCGTGATCCAGTGAAAGTGCGCGCGGCGAAGAAGTGGCGCGGCAATGAGTGCGGCTGCGAGGGACGCAGCCAGCAGGGCGGGATTACGCAACCAGCGTACCAGCGGCGCCCAGATGAAGTAATACTGCTCCTCAATGGCGAGTGCCCACGTTGGGCCCAGCGCGGGCGGCAGCGCAATTGGGAAGAGATTTTGCAGAAAAAGAAGGTAGGCCCACCACGGAGCTGTTCGCACTGCATCCCATACCGTCGGGCCAATGTACCAGGGGGCGTTGGCGTAAACAAACGCGAGGATCAGCAGATATACGGGCCAGATGCGCAGTGCTCGGCGTGCGTGGAAGTTATGAAAGTAGTGCGGCTTCTCGCGTGTCTCCAGCAGGTTCCACGTAATGAGCATGCCGCTCATGAAGAAGAACAGTGTGACGCCGGACCATCCCCAGATAATGATGCGATAGAGAGGTGTTCCGATGAGCCGCGGATGACAGTGATAGAGGACGACCAGGAGAATGGCAATGCCGCGCAGCCCATCGAGTTCGGGCAGATACTTGGGCAGCCAGGTTGGTCGTTGGAGGGGCAAGTCAGCAGCTTAGCAGGTTTTTGGGCGAGGTCTTCTGGAGAGAATCTCGCCCGTTCTCGTCAGCCCGCAGCGAGCTGCTTGGCGCGCTCTGTGGCACGCATCACGGCCTTGATCAGCGTGACGCGCAAGCCGCCTTCCTCGAGCTGCAAAATGCCATCTGCGGTGCAGCCTGCGGGCGTGGTCACGGCGTCTTTCAGCAGCGCAGGGTGATAGCCGGTTTCAAGCACCATCTTCGATGCGCCGAAGGCCGTCTGCGCTGCTAGTTGCGTGGCGACATCGCGCGGCAGGCCGACCTTTACGCCAGCCTCGGCCAGCGCTTCGATGACGATGTAGATATACGCAGGGCCTGAGCCGGAGAGGCCGGTCACGGCGTCCATGTGTTTTTCTTCGACGATCACGGAGCGGCCGACGGTCTCAAAGATACGCTGGGCAAGCTCCATTTGCGCGTTAGAGACAAAGCGGCCACGGCAAAGCGCGGTTGCGCCAGCGCCCAATGCGGCAGGTGTGTTGGGCATGGCGCGGATGACGCCGATCTCCATGCCTGCGGCCTCTTCAATCGCGCGCGTGGTCACCGACGCGGCGAAGGAGACGATGGTTTTGCCGGCCTTGAGGGCCGGGCGAATGGTCTCGATGAGGCTGATGGCCTGAAACGGCTTCACGCCGATCAGGATGAGGTTGGCCTTTTCAGCAGCGGCGCAGTTGTCTGTGGTGACCTCGACGCCCCACTGCGCGCCAAGCGCAAGCGCGCGCTCCTGATGCGCAACGGTAGCGTAGACGTTGTCTGCGGCAAACAGATTCTGCTTGAGAAAGGCCTGCACCAGGATGCCGCCCATCTTGCCGGCGCCGAGTACGGCGGCGCGGATATCAGGTAGCTGTGCGGGGATTTCAGGAGCTTCTACGGCGATCTCCGTCATGGTCTTCCTTGCTTTCGATTGAGAGTGGAGTGCAACTAATCAGGATACCCGGCACGGGGCGCATGCGCCATTGCTATGTGCTCTGCGCCGGGCTCGAAGCGCGCTATTTCTGGTTCGCGATCCATGCGTCGATGCGCTGGGTGAGCACGTCCAGCGGCAACGCCCCTGCGTCTAGCACCTGGTCGTGGAAGGCACGGATGTCGAACTTGGGTCCGAGAGCGGTTTTGGCTTTCTCGCGCAGTTCGAGAATCTTGAGCTGGCCGATCTTGTACGCCAGCGCCTGTCCGGGCCAGGCGATATAGCGGTCCACCTCGGCCTGAATGCTGGGCTCGTCGATGTTCGAGTGCTCGTGGAAGTAGTCGACCATCTGCTGGCGGGTCCAGTGCTGCGAGTGCACGCCGGTGTCGACCACGAGGCGAATGGCACGCCAGATGTCGGCCTCGAGGCGGCCGTAGTCCGAGTAGGGGTCCTGGTAGAAGCCAACATCCTTGCCCAGCTGCTCGGCGTAGAGTCCCCAGCCTTCCTGGTAGGCGTTGTAGCCGTCGAACTTGCGGAACTCGGGAACGCCGTCGAGCTCCTGCGCGATGGATACCTGCAGGTGATGGCCGGGCAGACCTTCGTGGTAGGCGATGGCCTCGACTGCGTAGAGGTTGCGCTGCTCGGCGTTGTAGAGATCGATGAACAGGTGGCCGAGACGCGAGCCGTCCGGTGTGCCGCCCTCGTAGTAGGCCGGTGCGGAAGTCTTCTCAAGAAACTCGGGTACGGCAACCACCTCGAACTTTGCTTTAGGCAAGCGTCCGAAGAGCTCGGGAAGCTTGGTCTGCATGGAGGTCAGGTAGCCCTGGTAAGCGCTGAGAAGCGCTTCGCGCGAAGCGGGGTGCAGCTTGGGGTTGGTCTTCAGGCTGGCGCGGAAGCCGGCGAGGTCCTTGAAGCCGAGCTGCTGCGCGATGACCAACATCGCAGCCTCGTCCTTCTGCACTTCGTCCACGCCGATCTGGTGAATCTGCGCGGCGGTGAGGTTGGTGGTGGTGCTCTGCCGAATGCGGAACTGGTAGTACTTGGCGCCGTCGGACAGCGCATCGATGCCGGGTGCGATGCGGCCTGCAGGGATGTAGGTGACCTCGAGGAAGCGAGCTAGCCGCGCATAGGCAGGAAGCACCTGCTTCTCGATGACGGCCAGCATGTCGCTCTTGATGCGCTCCTGGTCTGCAGCAGAGATCGACGCCGGGAACTTCTTAAGCGGCAATGCGAGCGGCGAGTCCTCCGGCCTTTGTTCGGCGAGCTGTTTGACCTGCACCAGCGCTTTCTCGAGCAGATACTTTGGCGGAACGCGATGGTCATCTACGCCGATGGCCATGTTGTTGATAATTTGATCGAAGGCGTGTGGCAGCAGGCGCAGACGGGCGATCCAGTCGTCGTAGTCTTTCGCGCTGGAAAAGTCGAGCTGCGCAACGAGGCGCGGATAGGCAGAGTGGATGCCGCCCATCTGGTTTAGGGGCATCTCCCACGGCTTGAACTCTGCTCCTTCCTGATCGTCAGTCAGCCGGCGCAGCAGCAGGTCGCGGCTGGTGCGGTCCTGCTCGCTCAGGCCGGCCGGATCGATGGCTGCGAGGGCGAGTAGA
>DATMUN010000446.1:0-4101 GCA_035563895.1 Occallatibacter sp.
CCGCTGTAGTTGTATTGGGTTGGCCGCTCATCGCGTCACCTCGTTCGGCAAGCTGAGTGGTGACGGCGAAAGTAAAGCCATGTAGTCGGCGGCCTGCGTGGTATGTACTTCGGCCAAAGGCAGATGCGGATAGTTCTCCAGATCCAGCCGCGGCGGTCGCCGCTCGATGTGGCATAGCAGTAGGTGCTTGACGGCGTCGAAGCTGATCGTGCCCAGATGCAGCGCATCGAGGATGGCCCGCTCGACTTCCGGGAGAGAGAACGTCTCCAGCAAACGCAGCACCTGCACGTACTCCGTAAGCGTACGGTCGTGGCCGTCTGGACAGAAGTGTAATTGGAAGGCATGCTCTCGATGTGGACACAAGCGATAGTGTCCACTGGGAGCGATGATGGACACTTACACTCATCCCGTCACGCCGAATCGGCAGTACCGGTCGTTGGAAGAGAAGCGACGGATTGTCGAAGAGACGTTGGCGGAGGGGGCATCGGTAGCACTGGTAGCGCGAGCGCACGGAGTCAACGCCAACCTGGTTTTCAACTGGCGCAGTCTGTATAAAGCGGGGCGACTGGGTGGAGGCGACGGGGCCAAGCTGTTGCCGGTCAAAGTGGCTCCGGAGAGTTCGCCGCAGCCGACCGCCCCATTGCTTGAACCTCGCTCATCGCCATCCTCCTCGGCGGGAACGATTCACGTCCAACTGCAGCATGCGCAAGTGAGCATCGAAGGCAGCGCCGATCCGGGGTTGTTGCGTGTCTTGTTGGAGTGTCTGCAGCGATGATCGCGCCGCCAGCCAACACGCAGATTTGGATTGCCGCAGGCGTGACCGATCTGCGGCGTGGATTCACCGGCTTGAGTGCCTTGGTACAAACCAAGTTAGAGCAGACGCCATTCTCGGGGCACGTATTTGTGTTTCGCGGCCGGCGCGGCGACCTTATCAAGGTTTTGTGGTTCGATGGCGATGGGCTTTGTCTATTCTCGAAGCGTTTAGAGCAGGGGCGCTTTGTGTGGCCGCAAGCAAGCAGTGGCACGGTGGCGTTGACGCGAGCGCAGTTATCGATGCTGCTGGAGGGTATCGACTGGCGACGACCGGAGCGTACGTGGACCCCGCAGATGTCAGTGTAGGTGCACTGTGGATAACATCGATAATTTTGTAGTCGACAGAAGCAGAGATCATGGCATACTCGCGGCATGGTTGTGCCGCACGCGATCCTTCCTGATCTAAATACTCTGGATGCGGATTCGTTACGCGCGCTCTTGGTGGAAACCCACGAGCGCTATTGCACGACCGCGCAGCGGCTGCAGTCGCGGGAGAGTGAGATCGAGCATCTGAAGCTGCTGCTGGCCAAGCTGCAGCGGATGCAGTTTGGACGCAAGTCGGAGAAACTGCAGCGGCAGATCGAACAGTTGGAGTTGCGACTGGAAGATCTGGAGCAAGCGCAAGAGGCGGACAGCGAGCCAGCGAAGGACAGCGCATGGGCACAAACCGCGAAGGCTACTGCTGCGCAGAAGGAACCGGCGCGGCGACGGCCGTTGCCCAGCCATCTGCCGCGAGTGACGCGCACCCACGCGCCGAAAGAGCAATCGTGTCCGGGATGCGGCGGGAAGCTGCGTCCGCTGGGCGAAGATGTTTCGGAGATGTTGGAGTATGTGCCGGCACACTTTCATGTCATCCGCCATGTACGGCCGAAGCTGAGCTGCGGGAACTGTGAACAGATCGTGCAAGCAGCGGCGCCGAGCCGACCGATTGCGCACGGACGGGCGGGGCCGGGACTGCTGGCACATGTGTTGGTCTCAAAGTACTGTGATCATCTTCCGCTTTATCGACAGGCAGAGATCTATAGCCGTGCCGGAGTCGAGTTGGAACGTTCGACGCTGGCCGATTGGGTAAGCGGGAGTAGTCAACTACTGGATCCTCTGCTAGAAGTACTGCGTCGCTATGTAATGACCGCCAGCAAGCTCCATGCCGACGACACGCCGGTACCCGTGCTGGCGCCGGGCATGGGCCAGACCAAGACAGGACGATTGTGGACTTAGGTGCGGGATGATCGCCCGGCGGGTGACACCTCGGCCGCGGCGGTTTGGTTCGCGTACTCCCCGGATCGCAAGGGCGAACATCCGCAGCGGCATTTGAGGGAGTTTCAGGGCTGGCTGCAGGCAGACGCCTATGCTGGATTCAATCAGCTCTATAAAGAGGATAGCGGCATTCAGGAAGTCGCTTGTTGGGCGCACGTTCGGCGCAAGTTCTACGACTTGGAGCAAGCGCACGCCTTGCCCATCGCCAGCGAGGCTTTGGAACGAATCGCAGCTCTGTATGCCATTGAGAAAGAGATCCGCGGCCGACCACCGGAGGAGCGGCAACAGGTTCGCGCAACACGGGCGCGGCCTTTGCTCCAGTCCTTACATGAATGGTTCGAAGTCGCGCTGACCAAACTGTCCCGCAAGTCAGATACGACGGCGGCCATTCGCTACGCACTCGGACTGTGGCAGGCACTGACCCGTTACTGCGACGACGGTCGCTTGGAGATCGACAACAACGCAGCCGAACGGGCCTTGCGTGCCGTTGCGTTGGGTCGCAAGAACTACTTGTTCGCCGGCTCCGACGCAGGCGGCGAGCGCGCTGCTGCCATCTACAGTTTGATCGGGTCAGCAAAACTCAACGGAAGCGATCCTGAAACGTACTTGCGCGAGGTCCTGACGCGCGTCGCCGACCACCCCATTACTCGCATCGAGGAGCTGCTGCCTTGGAACATCGCCGCAAGCGTACCGCCCGCAATCCAACCCGCAGCCTAGGCAAGAAGGTTGTCGCGAAGAACTCTGCAGTCATTCCAGTGTCTCTTCCCCATCTTGCCGACCTGATTACCTACGGCGAAATCACCGTCGGCGTGCACCGTCCCATTGGTTGTATCGCCACTGCCACCGACGGAGATAATTGCCTGGCCATGCTGGTTCGCCGCCGGGGCGAGACTTTGGCCCAACTACTGACCCGACTCGACCAGGCCATCGACAAAGCGCTCACCGAAGACGTCTACACCGACGAAGTCAACTAAACCCGTAAGTGTCCACATCATTCCTTAGTGGACACTTGAAATGCCCCATACAGCTGCTCACCGCGGTCTACTCCGGCTTTCAATTACCCATAAGTAAGAGCCTGTTGGCGTAGGAGGTGCGGCCTCAAAGCGGGTACTTATGGGAAGGAGAGTCAAAGTGGCGAACTGCCGTCATGAACAAGGAACGGCAGTCGCGCGATACGGAGCCGGGGCGACCCACCGATTTGCAGTCCGGCTGGTGGATCGAGAATGAGCTGGCGCAATGCACGTTCGGGGATGCGCGCCACGGCCAAAGGCTGCGCAAGCTGCTTAAGCAGCTCTCTGAGGAAATCGGCGGGAGCATTCCCTGGGCTTGCCAGGATTGGGCCAACACGAAAGCAGCCTATCGATTTTTCTCCAATGACCGGATCAGCGAAGCACAGATTCTGGGCGGACATTTTCAAGCTACGCAAGAGAGAATCGCCGCCCGTGACGTGCTCGTGTTGATGCTCCATGACACGACGGAGTTCACCTTCCGGCGCCATGACATCGCGCCCATCGGAATTGTGCATAAGTCCTATACACGCAAGAACAAGGAGGGACGTCCGCAGCACCATACCGTCTGCGGTCTGCTCATGCACTCAAGCTTGGCGGTGACCGCCGAAGGGCTTCCCCTGGGCTTGGCGGCGATCAAGTTCTGGACCAGAGAGGAATTCAAAGGCTGCAATGCCCTGAAGAAGAAGATCAATCCGACGCGCGTACCGATCGAGCAGAAAGAAAGCTTCCGCTGGCTGGAAAACGTGAGGCAGTCAACCGCTCGGTTCGATGATCCGCAACGGTGCGTGCATATAGGGGACCGCGAGAGCGACATCTATGAACTGTTCTGCGCCGCGCAACAGGCGGGCACGCATTTTCTGGTACGCACCTGCGTCGACCGCCTCGCGGGAGACGGGAGCAGCACGATTGCCGCTGAGATGAAGCAGGTGCGTGTGCGAGGTTTGCATCGCATTCCGGTTCGGGATAAGCGCGGCGAGTGGTCCGAGGCGGTGTTGGAAATTCGTTATTGTCGTATGGTGGT
>DATMUN010000447.1:0-3377 GCA_035563895.1 Occallatibacter sp.
CTCTTCGTAGATGGCCACGCCGCCCTTGGGCAGCGCAAGAATATCGGCCTTCGCCGTTTCAGGGTTCAACGCCACCAGCACTTCCGCGTCGCGCTTGCGCGCAACGTAGCCAGCTTTGCTGGCGCGGATGATGTACCAAGTGGGGAGTCCGGCAATGTTGGAAGGAAAGAGGTTTTTTCCGCTGACGGGAACCCCCATTCCAAAGATGCTTTTCAGCAGCACGCTGTTGGCGGATTGGGAGCCGGATCCGTTCACCGTTGCTACGTTGATGCTGAAGTCGTTAATCACGCGGTCGCGTGTGCTCAATTCACCCTGCTCTTGACCGAGGGCGAGGTCGCCTGTCGCCATTTGGCGGGAGTCCCTTCAGAAAAATCTCTAAGAGCTACGTCAAAAAACTCTCGTGTGTGATTATAGTCACCCGTTTATTCGCCTGGCTTGCGTTTGGCCCTCGGTGATGCCCTTTCGGTAACCCTCTGCGCAACAGGGTTTTGATGAGTTCAAAAACCGCTCGCGGCTGGCTGGAAATGCGTTCGTGCTATTGAACAGGAAACGCCCGGAAACGCACGAGTAAACGCTGTGGATTCAGCCCCGCACAACTATATGCGCGGAATCGCGCCGCCAGCGGGCCAGCAGAGAAGTTGCAATCACGATAAGAGCGATGGTCAGGCCGATCCACAGGCCGTAGATACCCCAGTGGAGCAGGAAGCAAAGCGCCATTCCGAGCGGCAACCCAAGCACCCAGTAGCCGACGAAGTTGGCGACCATCGGCGTGCGTGTTTCGCCCAGCCCGCGCAATGCGCCTGTGGAGACGGTCTGGATTCCGTCGAAGATCTGAAAGAGCGCGGCAAGGCCGAGAAGCGCAGGCCCCACCTGTAGCACACGCGGATCGCTTGTGTAGAGCGCGATAAGTGATCGAGGGATACCGATGAAGGCCACTGCAGCGCACAGCATGAACGCCACACCGAGCCCCAGCGCAAGCCATCCGGCTCGGCGCGCGCGTGCGGGGTCATTCGCGCCGATGGCGTGACCTACACTCACCGCAGCGGCGGCCGAGATACCGAGCGGCACCATATAGGTGACGCTCGCGTAGTTGAGTGCGATGGAGTGAGTGGCGAGCGAAACCGGATCGAGATAGCTTGCCGTGAAGGTTGCCAGATTCCACGCGCCAACCTCGAGCACGATCTGCCCCGCTGCTGGAGCGCCGAGTCGAACCAGCTCGCGCAGCTTTTGCCACTGCGGCGCGGCCCAATGCCGGAAGAGCGGATGCCCACGCTGGCGCTCGTAGCGCCACGCGAACGCGATCATGGCCACGGCCATGCTGAGGCGCGCGATGCATGTCGACAACGCGGATCCGGTGACGCCCATGGCCGGGAATCCCAGCTTGCCGTAGATGAGCACCCAGTTCCCGCCCCAGTTGAGCAGGTTAGCCACGACGTACGTGATGGTGATGACGCGGACCTGGCCGACGGCCTGCAGGTAGCGCCGAGCCGAGCCGTAGAGCAGCAGCGGCAGCGTGCTCCAGTTCATTACGCGCAGGTAGGCAGCCGCGGGGCCAGCCACAGCAGGGCTGATGCCGAAGTGCGTAAAGCCGAGACTGAGCCCGAAGACCAGCAGCATGAGCGGCGGTGTAAGAATGCAGGCCAGGTAGACGCCCTGTGCCATCCAACGGTGGCACTCGTCGTGGTCATTGCGGCCATAGGCCTGCGAGACCAGCGTGTCGAGCCCGAGCAGCAGCCCGATGCCCAGCAGCGACGGCGTGTAGTAAACCGCGTTGCCCAGCGCTACGGCGCCGATAGCCACCGGCCCCAGCTTGCCCACCATAATGGTGTCCACTACGCCCTGGAGCATCCAGCCGAGTTCGCTGAGGACAACAGGAACCGCGAGCGCGACCATGGCGCGCAGTTCCCTCCTCCAGACTCCCTGATCGGTGGACATTGTTCTACTTTAACCGGGCACTGCGTGCGGCATTCTGCTAGCTGATCGCTCGCACAGTCGTTTGTAGGCGCAGGCCCGGGGCCGAGTGAGGAGCTTGCTTTCCGCCCCATCGCGCAATGACGCTGCATGATGGAGGCGGCGCACAGCCGAAGGAGCCGCTTTTACTGCTATACTTCGCGGGCATGAAACCGCGTGCTTACACCGCCGATCCGCTGGCCAACGCCACACCACTCACCACGAACAAACACCTCATCCGCTGGGTGGAAAAGATGGCCGAGCTCTGCCGTCCGGCGGCGATCCACTGGGTCGACGGCTCGGAAGGCGAGTACAACGCCATCTGCGACCGTCTGGTTGAAGCAGGCACCTTTATCCGCCTGAACGAAAAGCTGTGGCCGGGATGCTTCTATGCGCGCTCCGTGCCCAGCGATGTGGCGCGCGTGGAGGACCGCACCTTCATCTGCTCGCTTTCAAAAGACGCTGCCGGACCGACGAATAACTGGGAAGACCCTTACGTGATGCGGCGGCGGCTGAAACAACTGTTCAAGGGATCGATGCAGGGGCGGACGATGTTCGTGCTGCCCTTCAGCATGGGGCCGGTAGGCTCGCCCATGTCCGGCATCGGCGTGCAGCTCACGGACTCGCCCTACGTGGTCGCCAACATGCGCACCATGGCGCGGATCGGGCTGCCCGTGTTTCGCGAGATCGACAAGGACGTGAAGCGTGTGGTGCCGTGCATGCACTCGGTTGGCGCACCGCTCAAGCCGGGCGAACAGGACGTGTCCTGGCCCTGCAACGAGATCAAGTACATTGTCCACTTCCCTGAGAGCCGCGAGATCTGGTCTTACGGCTCGGGCTACGGTGGCAACGCCCTGCTGAGCAAGAAGTGTTTCGCGCTGCGCATTGCTTCCAACATCGCGCGCGACGAAGGCTGGATGGCCGAGCACATGCTGATCCTCGGCGTGGAAAGCCCCGAGGGCGAAAAGACCTATGTCGCGGCGGCGTTTCCATCGGCCTGCGGCAAGACCAACTTCGCCATGATGATTCCACCGAAGGCGATGAAGGGCTGGCGCGTGTGGACCGTCGGCGACGATATCGCGTGGATCAAGCCCGACGCGGAGGGGCGGCTGCACGCCATCAATCCCGAGGCTGGCTTCTTCGGCGTGGCTCCGGGAACGGGCGCGAAGACCAACCCGATGGCTATGGCAGCGCTCTCGCGGAACACGATCTTCACCAACGTCGCGCTCACGCCGGAGGGCGGCGTGTGGTGGGAGGGCATGACGGACGAGCCGCCCGCCGCGTGCACCGACTGGCGCGGCAACCGCTGGACGCCGGAGATTGGCCGCGAAACCGGACGCACCGCCGCGCACCCCAACGGCCGCTTCACGGCTCCGGCCACGCAGTGCCCGAGCATCGATCCGGCTTGGGAGTCGCCGGAGGGCGTG
>DATMUN010000448.1:0-3881 GCA_035563895.1 Occallatibacter sp.
CAGCTTCAATCTTTCTCTGGGGCGTGCGGCATCCGCGCTCGCCATTGATACAAACTTAGAGGCAAATTGCGCTGCGCTCTGAGACCACTAAGCATCCTACTCGAATGGTGTGCAGAGCGCTCGTGCGGGCTGGCACTGGCGCATCCTGTAGGCTGGCAGTATGAGCATTCTCGACGAGAGGCGCAGGGAGCTTGAGCAGCACGAGTTCATGATGGGTGTGGAGCGCGGCAGGCTGGCGATTGCGCTCGATCTGCTGACGGACTCGCTGATCCTGGTGGGCCAGCATGGCGTGTATTGCACCTCAAGCCGCAACCCGAGCAAGCCAGCGCTCGACCTGCAGGCGGTGCTGGAGGGCATGGAAGGCGCCAAGACGCTGATTCAGTCAGTGATGGAGGAGTTGCGCCGCAAGCGCGAAGCGGAGCGAGACGCCGCTGGTGGCGCAGCCGACCAGCCGGCCTGAACCAGCGCAGCAGAGGGAAATACGGTATGCTGGAAGAGTGCGCCCGTAGCTCAGCTGGATAGAGCGAACGCCTCCGGAGCGTTAGGTCGGGAGTTCGAATCTCTCCGGGCGCACCAGATTCCTCCCGCCTGCATCGCTTCTCCGCCCTGCAAGAGATCGAGTTTTGGCCCTTAGCTTTGTGCTGAAGGGCCGCCAAGGAAACCATGCATTTGAATTTTGCTTTTAATGCGGTCCAAATCCTGTGGACCGTCCGCTTTGCCGCCCTTCTGGTTCTGCTTGTGGTCCTGTTGGGCCGCGATCGCATCAACCGGTTCCCCTGGTTTTCTGCATCGATTGCTCTTGCCGCGTTGATCCAGCTGGTCTCGCGACTGCTTTATGGACGACTGCCACAGCTGACGTTTGCCGGCGTTTCCATTGTGCTTCTCGACTTATCCGCACTCGTCGGCATTCTTGTTCTGATGGAAGTTGCCCGCACAGTCTTTCGCGGCGCCGGTGCACGCGCCTGGGCCGCGGGAGCAGGCGTGCTGCTTGCCGCGGGCGCGGCTGTCCTGATCAAGTTGGGAGCCTGGCCCGCAATGGCTACGCTGAAGCCGACGACCCCGATTGCCCTGCTCGGCCTTCTGCAGCTGGTTGCGGAGAAGATCAACCTGCTGAATGGCGTGCTTGCCATCGGGTTAGGTCTGCTGGTGGTCGCCCTGGGACGCAAGTTCGGCACAGGCCTGCGCAGCCATGCGCTGCACATTGTGGCGGGTCTCTCAGTGGTTGCGCTGGCGCAGTTCACCATTCAGCTTGTGTGGCGATACATTGCCCTGCACAACACCCCTCAGACGCTTGACGAGTATCACCACATACTCGACCTGAAGGACAAGCTCATCAACGCCAACGACTCAATCTACGCTGTCGTGATCGTGGGCTGGATACTGGCGTTGTGGTTCAACGAGCCCGCGGCAAAGGCAGCCGCGACGCCGGAAGCACCCAGCACTGAGCCCCCTGCGCAGATAGAGTCGTAAGCTAGAGTGCAAAGTCGATAAAGCCGCGCTCCGGGTCAGTCGAGATCAGCTTGACGGTGACGCGGTCGCCCACGTCCAGGCCGTTCTTCGAGCCCGGGCGTCCGGCGTTTACCAGCATGCCCTCCACGTGCGGTTCGAGTGCGCGCACGAACGTGCCGTAGTTGTTCACGCCGGTCACAATTGCATGGAAGGTCTGCCCGATGCGTGGCCGCAGCACGACAGCAGCGATGCGCTTTTCCATCTCCCGCTCCACCTTGCGCGCCGCATCTTCCATCATCGTGCAGCGTTGCGCGATGGCGTTCAGATCGCCCTCGGAATAGGGCTGCTGCGACTTCGCTAGCCACGCCTTGAGAATGCGCTGTGTGACCACGTCAGGGAAGCGGCGGTTGGGCGCGGTGGAGTGCGTGTAGTCCTGCACGGCGAGCCCGAAGTGGCCCGGCGATGGCTCATTGGGCTTTACCAGTACGTACTCGCCCGGGCCCATCAGCTTGACCACAGCCAGAGACAGATCGGGAAAGTGATCGGGGTCTTTCTGCTTTTGCGCAAGCAGGAAATCGTTCAGCGCCTTCGAGTCCGGCTCGGTGGGCAATTGCGTACCGAGCCCGGCGGCCAGCTCGACGATGCGGTCCCAGCGCTTGGGTGTGCGCACCACGCGGCGAATGGATGCGATTCCTCCATCGTCAAACGTACGCGCTACTACACCATTCGCAGCCACCATGAACTCTTCGATCAGCGAGGTCGCGCGGTTCTTTTCAAGCTTCACCAGGTCCACTGCCTGCTCGGCCAGCATCACAGGGCGCGTTTCGACCGTCTCCAGATCGAGCGCTCCGTGCTGGAAGCGGCTGTCGACCATGCGCTGCGCGGCGGTATCCTGCAGCTTCAGCTGCGCGGCCAGATCCTTGTTGGCGGCCACCTTCTCCGGTGCTGGTCCGCGGCCCTCAAGCCACGCGCCAACACTGTTGTATGCCAGCTGCGCGCGATTGCGTACGAGAGCGCGATAAGCCTTGCCATCGGCCACGGCGCCAGAGGCGTCGACCGTGTACTCGACCACCATCGCAACGCGGTCTTCGTTCTCGTTGAGTGACGTGATGCCTTCAGACAGCTGAGCGGGCAGCATGGGAAAGACTTTGACGCCTGTATAGACCGAGGTGGTCTCGCTGCGTGCGTGGCCGTCGATCACCGTGCCCTCGGAGACGCGCGCATCGACGTCTGCCACGCCTACGAGTACGCGGATGCGGCCGTCGGGCAGCTGCTCGGCCCACTCAATCTGGTCGAGGTCTTTGGAGGTGTCGTTGTCGATCGAAGACCACAGCAGGCTACGCAGGTCCTGCGCTCCGGGTGCATCGGGCGGCGCGGGGTGCACCTGGATGGATGCTAACTGCGCGTCTGTTCCGTCGGGAAAGTCCGGCTGAAAGCCATGTTCGAGCATGGCCGCATGGGCGGCGGTCGTCAGATTGAAGTAGGCAGCGTGACCGTTGTGCATCAAGGGCTCCTCCGCACGAAAAGCCAGCCTATCACGTACCGGTTACAGCCAAGCAAAAGGGGCAGCCTGAATGGCTGCCCCTCGTGTAAGTTGGTGTCTCCGCGTTACTGGATGCCCAGGTCAGCGAGCACCTTCGGTTTCGACTCTTCCACGGCCAGCAGGTTGTGGCACGCAGAGCAATCCTGCGTGATCACCGTACCGTCCTTTGTGGTGTGATCGCCATCGTGGCAACGGAAGCAGCCCGGATAGTTCATGTGGCCGATGTGGTTCGGGTGCGTTCCCCAGGTCACCTTCATCTCAGGGAAGACGTTCTGGCTGTAGAGCGTGACCAGTTCCTGGCCGGCGCGCTTAACAAGATCGCCCTTGGTCGCCAGAACTTGCGGATTGCTCGAGCGATAGAAGGCCTCAAGCTGTGCCGGGATTTTGGCAGCAGCATCCGCCTGGCTCGAGTAGTTGCCGTTCAGAAGAGCCAAGCCCTCTTTGTGCGCCCACGGCAGTGACGGGCTAACCGAACCATCCGCCATGGCGCGGTTCAGAGCTTCGTCCGCCGTGACAAAGGTGTGGGCAGCGCGGTTGTGGCAGTCGACGCAATCCATCACACGACGCTCACCCTGCGGCGGCGCCGTGCCCTTAAGCGTTGAAGCGGTGAACACCGTCTCTGAGCCGTCGGCATTGCGACGCTGCACCCACGGAATTGCGGTTCGGGTCGGGTCGGTCGTCACGTACTCGATATGGCCGAGGTGGACGCCATGAATGCCGCTCAGGTGCGAGAGCGAGTCCTGTCCGCCGAGGTGCAGTACGACCACGTCCTGCGTCTCAGTGTTCTGCTCATCATCCGCAAACTTGGACTTGACCAGCAGCTTTTCGCCAACGAACTTGGCAGGCGTGTGGCAGGCTTCGCAGATATCGCGTGCAGGACGGAGGTTCT
>DATMUN010000449.1:0-6212 GCA_035563895.1 Occallatibacter sp.
ACAAACACGCCCCATGCAGCGGAGATCATCGTCGCGCCCTGTCCTAATGCGTATGAGATTGCCGGTCCCACCATGTGCGTCTGCGATGCCACAAAATTCGCAATCGCGCCGGTGCCCCAGATGAGGCCTCCAATCACGCCCCACACATGCCAGGCCCCGCGCGCGCGAAAGTAGTCGCCGAAGCCAACCTTCTGCTCGCCGGCAAAAGGACGCGCCATCAGCCATGTATTTACAACAACCGTACACGCAACTACGCCGATTGCAAAAACAAAGGCCACCGCATATGGGCCAAGTCCATCTCTTCCCATTGTCGCCTTTGTCACCAGCGGATAGAAGAGTCCCATCAGAACACCGCTCGCGATGCTGAGCCGCACTCCCCGTCCACTCGCTTTGCGCGTGGACTCACGCCTGCGATAGGCAATCGCGTCCAGAAGGATCGCCACCACAACCAGTGCCATGCCCCCAAACAGCAGCGCAGGATTGCCCTGCGGCGCGAGAGCATAATTCAGCACAACACCGACAACCAGCGCGAGCCCGATGCCGACCGGGAACGCCACAGCCATTCCTGCCAGGGCTATTGAAGCCACCAGCAGCACATTCGCGACGTTGAAGACCGCTCCCGCCGCCAGCGCATAGACATACGCTGTCGTATCCGCATGAGCAAGATTAGCGAAAAACGCTGAAGGCCCTCCGTAGAGACTCCCCAGCGTCACGCCCCACACCAGACTGGCTGCCAGCACACCAATTGCGTAGTCCCAATAGAACAACTGAAACGCGTAGCCAGCGGTAAGCTTTTGCGTGTTTGCCCATGACCCCCAGCACAACATCGTGAGGATCATGAGCATGAGTGCCACGCCATACATTCCCGGTATAAACATTGCGATCTCCCGCAGACATCCGCATAAGCGCACCAACACAGCAATGCGCTCGCTTCCGTGAGCTCAGGGTCGGGAGATTGCCGCGAGCTTCGCGGCAATCTCATCCCACCGTTAGAAGCGGATGTGCCCCGTCACCTGTATCGTGCGTGCCGTGCTCTGGCCCGTGGAGTAGCCAAACTGCGTGCTCGACAAATCACTTACCGGGTTAGTCAGATTCACCCGGTTGAACAGGTTCAGAATCTCTCCGCGAAGCTCAAACGTTGTCGCGTCGCCCGCTCTCTTCAGGCCGAACGTGCGCTGCGCGGTAAGGTTCACATTCGCAAATCCCGGCCCGTCATAGGTGTTGCGCCCAAGGTTCCCCTCAGACCCTGTCGTGGGTACAGGGAAATCGCTCGCCTTGAACAGTCCCTTCAGAAAGTCCGAGCGGCTCGTGCTGATGTGGTTGCCAAACGATGGTGTATTCGGAACGTCATAGCCCCATCCGTCTGCGTTGTAGTCGCCGCCCTGCGAGTACTGTGCCCCGGTGTATACCGTGAACGGCTGCCCGGATTGCAGGATGATGACCGGCGACAGCGACCATCCGCCCGTAATCAGCTTTGCCACGCCTTCGTGGAAGGCCGGCACATTCCACACCGCGTCTGCTGAGAGGCGATGCCGCGAGTCGTAGTCCGACCGCCCATACTGGCCGGCCAGCGTCTGCGCGTCAAATACGCTCTGCCCGCCGCCCACGCCATTGTCGTTGCTGCTCGTCAGATCCAGCGACTTACCGTAGGTGTACGTCGCATGCGCCGTCCATCCACGCGAGAAGTGCTTTGAGATGCCGAATGCACCGAGGTTTGTGTTCGAGATGCCGATGCTGCGCCCATAAGTCACCGCACCAAAGCTCGAGTTCAACCGCTCCTGGCTTCCATTGTTGACGATCATGTCACCCGCAAACCGGTTCACGTCTGTCTGCAAGAAGAGATCGCGGCTCGCCGTGCCGAAGTAGTCCGCTTCCACCACAAAGCCCGCAATCTTCTGCTGCAAGCCAAGCGCCCAGCTGTGAACCAGCGGCGGCTTGAGATTCGGATCGATGCCGCCCACCGCAATGCGCGTGCCCACCAGGCCGCCATGCGAATCCGCCTGGTACGTAATTCCCGGCGGCGGCGCAAAGCCCTGCGCACCTGAGCTGCTGGTCGTGTAGGCCATGTTGACCAGCGTCACGCCCGAGTTGAAGATGCTGATCGACGGGTTCACATACTGCGGCGGATTGGTGCGCATGTTGTTCACATACGCGTACTCGCCGACGCGGTTATTAAACACGCCATAACCGCCGTGGATCGCCAGCGTGCCATTGCCGCGCACGTCCCATGCAAAACCCACGCGAGGCGCCAGCCGGAACTGCGCTCCATCCGTAGCCTGTCCATTGCTGCCGCGCACGTGCATGTAGCCGTTTGCCACCTGATCCGCAAAGTTCGCGCCCGAGGCGGGAGTGAAAAATGCAATCGGATCATGGCTGTTCTCAAGCGTCGACAGATGCCCGAAGTAGTCAAAGCGCAACCCGGCGTTGATCGTCAGCCGACGGTTCACCTTCCAGTCGTCCTGCACATACGGCGCAACATACAGCATCAGAATGCGCTGATAAAGGTTGTGCGCCACCTCGCCGGTATTCACATTCAGCACCGGGCCGCTCTGCTCGAAGGGATGATCCGCCGCCATGTCCAGCACGTTCAACATCAGGAAGTAGGGCCGGTCTTCGCCATTGGTGAAGTCGTCCATATCCTGCAGCCGGTCCACATCCACTCCGGCGCGAATCGTGTGCGCACCGTGGCTCCAGTTCAGCGTGTCATGCAGATACCAGTTGTTCTGTTTCCAGCCAGACGGACCCCACTGCCAGAACGTCGCGCCGATTCCCCCGATCCACGCCACGTTCGGCAGCGACGGGATCCTGTCCGGCTGGCTTCCCGTCAGCCGGTTATAGCTCACGCTCGCTTCGTTCACCAGCGACGGCGAAAAGGTATGCACATAGTCCAGCTTGTTGTAGAGCGTCGAATTCGGGTTGATGTACGCGTACACCGGCCGCGCATCCGCATGTTCTGCCTGCGTTGTATTGCGAAACATGCTGTAGAAGAGCTTGTCCTGGTCGCCGCGCAGATTGTGGTCTACGCGCACGTGTCCCTGAAATCCGTTGTTCAGCGGAGAGACGTTGATCAGCGTCTGCCCTTCCGCAACCAGCGTCGACGGAATGCTCGGCGGCGTGTACGAGCTCCAGTAGTCGGCGCTCACGTCCGCAACCGTAAGAAAGTTCGATGTCGGATAAACCTTCGGCGGCGCTGCGGCAAAGAACTGCGCTGCCATCGAATTCGGATAATTGCTGATCACATAGTCTTCGAGCGCCTTCGTCTCAACCAGCTCATTCAGCGTCTCGCCCAGCTTGCTCTTCATCCAGTACATCGATCCAAAGAAGAACGTCTTGTTCTTGAAGATCGGTCCGCCCATCGTACCGCCAAAGTCGTTGCGTACCGAGTGCGGCACTCCCGTCGGCTGGAACTCCGTCCGCGCCGTCATCGCCGCGTCCGTGTGCATCTCTGACAGGCTGCCGTGAAATTTGTTCGTGCCCGGCTTGGTAAAAATCTCGATCAGCGCGCCGCTCTGCCGGCCCTTCTCGGCAGAAAAGGTCGATGCCGTCACCTTCATCTCAGCCACCGTGTCCGGCTCTGGAGTAAGGTTCACCACGCCATCGCGCGAGTTTCCGTTGACCGTTGTCCCATCCACCTGGAACTCGTTGGCCTCCTGCCGCTGCCCCGCGGCGTTGATCTGGAAGCCCGCCTCCGAGCTGAAGCTGTTCGTGCCCTGCGAGCCTGCTGCGGCAATCGAACCCGATGCATCGCCCAGGCCCGTCACACCCGGAGCCAGCGTGGCCACGCTCGCATAAAGGTTGTCGCCCACCAGCGGCGCCGACGAGATCGTCTGCTCTTCCAGCGTGCGGCTGATCGTCCCGCGCGACGTCTCCAGCGACTCTTGCTCGCTGCGCACCTCCACCGTCGTCACCGCCTGGCCGATCGTCAGCTTCGGATAGACCGTGCGCAGCGCGCTGCCCTCAACCAGCACGCCCGTCTGAACCCACTTCTCAAACCCCGGCGTCACAATCTCGATCTGGTATCTGCCCTGCGGCAGGTGAAGAATCTGTACAAACCCTTGCGCGTCCGACACTGCAGTCTGACGCACGTGTGTATCTAGGTTGGTTGCTGTGAACTGCGCGCCTGACACTACCGCGCCACTTTGATCGACAACCGTGGCCGATATGCCGCTGGCGTATTGCGCACCGGCGGGCACAGCCAAAAACAGCAAAGCGGCGAGGGCCAGAACAACACAGCTCAAGGGCCTCAATCTGAACGTCATTGCAGCTTCTCCTTCCCTGAAACGCACCCACGTGCTTTCCGTGAAACACGTTTTGAAACCTTTCAAATCTCAACGCCGAGCATCGTATTCTGCAGCTTTTTGCTTTGTCAATATTTTTTCTTCGCGCCCTCCTTCCGCACCTCCATCCCACTCCGAAAACCGCTCCTTTCACCGCCAGATCAGATCCCGCCATGGAGGCCAATCTATGCGCAAATTCAGCACATTTCGCCCATCAGCCCACCGTTAACCTGCAAGCCGGCCAGCCGCGCAAGGTCCCGATCCGTACCCCTGCCCTCTGCGTATCTCCCGCAAGATTTTTCTCGCACATACCTGTACACCGCCTCTGAAAGCTTTTATATTTCAGCTGCTGATTGGAACAGCTCTGTATCGGGGGGATAACTTACATGCGCCGTCTTCTGCGTTCATCCGGCATCGTGCTCGCGTGCCTCTTCGCAACTCTCGGAGTCTCCGCTCAGGATGTTCAGCATCCGCCCGTGTGGGAGCAACTCCCCGGCCCGCCCTGCGCAGCCATCCCTGAGTGGAACTCGCAAGGTCAGCCCGGCACCTGCACTCCGCAAACCACCGCCGCCTGGCTGCGCGATATCACCCACTGGCGCAGCGAGCGTCGCATCCGTGCCGGATACGACGACGCCCTCTATCGCGACCCCTCGCTCCAGTGGACGCAGTCCAGCTTCGTGCAGCCGCAGATGATGGTGCACGACCGCTTCTTCTACGATTCCGTCGCCCGCCGCTACACCGTCGACCGCTACCTCGCTGACCTCACCAGCCGTTATGGCGGCATCGACAGCGTCCTCATCTGGCCCACTTACCCCAACATCGGCATCGACAGCCGCAACGCCTACGACCTCTTCCGCGACCTGCCCGGTGGACGCGAAGCCGTTGCCCAGATGATTGCCGACTTCCACAAGCACGGCGTCCACGTCCTGTTCCCCATCATGCTCTGGGATCAGGGGACGCACGACGAAGGCATCCCCGACGCGCAGGCTATCGCCAGGGAGCTTGCCTCCGTAGGCGCCGATGGCATCAACGGCGACACGCTCGACGGCGTCCCGCGGCTCTTTCTGGACTCCTCAGTCCAGGCCGGACGCAAGCTCGCGCTCGAGCCGGAACTCGGGCCCGCATCGGACGAGGCCGTTGCTTACAACACCCTCACCTGGGGCTACTGGAACTACAATTTCGTGCCCTCCGTCAGCCGCTACAAGTGGCTGGAGCCGCGCCACATGGTGCACATCTCCAACCGCTGGGCACACAATCACCTCGACGACCTGCAGGAAGCATTCTTCAACGGCGTCGGCTTTGAAAGCTGGGAGAACATCTGGGGCATCTGGAATCAGATGACTCCGCGCGATGCCGAGGCGCTCCGCCGCATCGCCACCATCGAGCGCGCCTTTGCTCCGCTGCTCACCAGCCAGCAATGGCAACCGCATGTCTTCACGCAGCAGTTCGGCGTCTTCGCCAGCAAGTGGCCATCCGCCCAACAGACGCTCTGGACCATCGTCAACCGCAACGCCTACGATGTCTCCGGCCGCCAGCTGATCGTGCCTTATCAGGCCAGCCTCCGCTACTTCGACCTCTGGCACGGAACCGAGTTGCACCCTGCACAGGAAGGCGACTCCGCCATCCTCGAGTTCGATCTCGAAGCCGGCGGCTTCGGCGCAATACTCGCGCAAGACGCCTCACTCCCCGCGCCGCAGGCAACACTCGACTCCATGCGCGAGCGCAACAAGACCCCGCTCGCCGAGTACTCTCACCAGTGGAAGGACCTCCCGCAGCAGCTCGTTTCCATCGCTTCTGCAAAAGCCCCAAACGGCACGCCCGACAACATGATCAAGATCCCCGCAGCCGACTATGTCTTCCGCGTCAACGGCATCGAGATCGAGGGCATGAACGACGAAGGCGTGGACCTCCAGTACTCGTGGGAGCCCTCCGCCC
>DATMUN010000450.1:0-8167 GCA_035563895.1 Occallatibacter sp.
GTGGATGTGGCTGGGAGTCTGCAGGCTGGCGGAGAGCGATCCGCAGAGGGCGATTCCGGCGCTGGACAAGGCGTACGCGCTCGACCCGAAGGATGTGGACATTCTGTATCACCGTGGGCGTGCCTATCTATTGATGGCGAACGAGTCGTACGAGGCGATGTACAGGCTGGATGGCAACTCGGTGCGCGTGCACCAGGTGCTGGGCGAGTCATTTGCCAAGTCGTACAGCACGGACAGCGCGATTGCAGAGTTTGCGTTGGCGGTGAAGGTGGCTCCGCACCAGCCGGGAGTACACGAGGAACTGGCGGACCAGTACTGGATCGCGGGAAAGCTCGATGAGGCGATTGCCGCGTATCGCGGAGAGCTTGAGGTGGATCCGCATGCGGCGACGTCACTCTACAAGCTGGGGAGCCTGCTGGTGGAGCACGACCGCGCCGGGGAAGGTGTGGAACTGCTGCGATCGGCGCTGAAGGAGGATCCTTCGCTGGCCGACGCGCACTACTATCTCGCGAGCGGGTTGGCGGCGCTGGACCGCGACCAAGAGGCGATCGACGAATACAAGGCAGCGATTGCGGCGGAACCGGAGGGGGATCGCGCGATCAGCGGCTACTACAAGCTTGCCCAGGTGTATCGCAAATTGCACCGGGGAGAAGAGGCGCAAGCGGCGCTGGCGAGCTTTCAGCGCGTCAAGCAGGCCTTGCGCCAACGGCAACAACAGAAGGCAACGCAGCTGGCACGGTTGAGAAGTGAGCTGCCGGTGGAAGACAAGGAACGCGTAGCGCTTGCCGAATCACGAAGCGACAGTACAGTCTCTGAACATGCGCAATAGCCGCCCACGCAGGTTCAGCCATCCGCAGGAACGGGATGGAATACAGAGGGCGGAAAGAACAGAAGGTTGCAGTTAGTAAACGATTGCTGGGAGGCAGACACCTATGAATGCGAATGCCAGAACGGAGCGTTTCCGGTTCCTGGGCACTCATGCACCGACAGTGCAATGGAGTGCTTTGAGAGCCGGCTTGGCTCTGTTGGTTGTGTTTCTTGGTTGTTCCTTGTCAGCTCTCGCACAGCTCGACTCGGGCTCGATTGCCGGAACGGTCTTTGACCCGACGGGCAAGGTGGTGCAGGGAGCGAAGGTAACCGCGCGGAGCGCGGAGACAGGGACGACATACTCCGCCGCGAGTTCGGCCACGGGGTACTATGTGTTTCCGACGGTGCGCACGGGCGCGTATGACATCACGGTGGTAGCGGCGGGCTTCAAGTCGATTGTGAGCCACGGTGTGGTGGTCACAGTGGGCACGCGGACGGGCCAGGACATCACGCTGTCAGTTGGTTCGGCGGAAGAGACGGTGAGTGTGGACGCCGGCGCGCAGACGCTGGAGTCCGACACGTCGTCGATTGATGCATCGATTCAGCCGGAGCAGGTGGACCGGTTGCCGCTGACGATCACGGGCGGCTTCCGCTCGCTGGAAACGTTGGTAACGCTGGTTCCGGGCACAGTTGGTGTGGGTGTGGCCGGAAGCGCGGACACGCTGAAGATCAGCGGCGGCCAGGAGATGGGAACCGACTTCCTGGTCGATGGTATTACGACGAACCGGCAGCAGAATGGGTCGGGCAGCTTCGGCATCATCTCTCCTTCAGTGGATGCGGTGAACGAATTCCACGTGAGCATCTCGAGCTTGCCGATTGAAGAAGGACGTACGACGGGTGGTGTGTCGAACTTCAACACGAAGGGCGGCACGAACTCGTATCACGGCACGGTGTATGAGTTCTACAAGAACAACGCGCTGGATGCGAACAACTGGTTCTACAACGGCTACATTGCGCAGCAGGGCAACACGGCAGCGGCGCGTGCAGAGTACAAGCGGCCGGTAGATACGAAGAACGATTACGGTGGCAGCTTTGGCGGCCCGATCCGTATTCCGCATTTGTATGACGGCAAGAACAAGAGCTTCTTCTTCTTCAACTGGGAACAGTGGCACCAGAACTACGGTGGCACGATTACGAGCCAGTTGCCCACGCCTACGGAACTTGGTTCGGATGGTCAGTACTTCGACTTCTCGTCGACGCTGGGCGCATCGCTGGGAACCTCGCCTTGCGGCGAGACGGTGTATGCGGGTGAGATCTTCGATCCGCAGTACGACAACACGGTGATTCCGTGCCGCTATGCCGGATTTGGGCAGACGGTGACGGGCTCGAACGGCAGCTATGCAGTTTCCGGCGCGCCGACGAACAAGATTCCGGTGACCCGCGCGAGCACCACGGCGCTGAACCTGGTGAACACGTATCTAATGCCGCTGGCGAAGCAGGAAGTCTCCGGCAACAGCTCGTACAACTATGCGTATCGCAGCCTGGGCGCGGTGACAAACACGGCTTACAGCATTCGCATCGACCAGAACATTGGCGAGAAGCATAAGATCTGGGGCTTCTGGAGCTCGCGTGAGAACACGGACTCCGGCGGCAACTCGAACATGCCTCCTCCGATCCAGACGTGCTGCGGCACGGTGGACCAGCTGGGCAAGTTGTTCCGCGCCGGGTGGGACTGGGTGGTTACGCCGACCGTGATCAACTCTCTGACGCTGGGCGGCAACCGCTCGAACAACATCAACAAGTCCAAGGCCGCGAACATGGGTGTGGACTGGGACCAGAAGTTCGGAATTGCGAACGGTTTCAGCCATGACTTCCCGGTGTTTGAGTTCTACGGCAACACGTTCGGCGGCATGGGTCAGCAGGAAGACTCGACGGACGTGGACAATGTGGTGGCGCTGAACGACATTGTGCACTGGCAGCATGGTGCGCACAGCTTTACGTTCGGCGGCGAAGCGCAGTATCACCAGTACTCGTGGGTGAGCCACATTGGCGGCACGTGTGCCGGCAATGCAGGATGCTTCGGATTCTGGGATAACCAGACTGCCTCGGACGAGAACTACTGGGGACAGGACGGCAACTCGTTCGCGGCCTTCCTTATTGGCGAAACGGGCCTGGCGAGCAACCTGAACGATCTGCACGCTCCGCGCTGGATCACGCATTCACTGGCGCTGTTTGGCAGCGATAGCTGGAAGGTGAAGCCGAACCTGACGGTGAACGTAGGACTGCGTTGGAGCTACGACACGCCACGTCGCGAAGCAGCGGGCGATACGGCGAACTGGGATCCGACTCTGGCGGATGCGGCGACGACCAACAGCTCGGCACTTGGAGCGTTGGTGTTCGGCGGCAAGGGTACGGGCCGCAACGGCAGTGCGAACGAAACCTGGGCGTCGGTTTACAAGAAGGACTTTGAACCGCGTGTGGGCTTCGCATGGGAGCCGTTGGCGTTCAAGAACCGGGCAGTGGTGCGCGGCAGCGCCGGCATCTACTACGGCCCGCTGGTGTACGCGGACTACGGACAGGGATCGGTGCAGGGCTTTACGGTGAGTGGCAACCTGTTCACAGCCGATCCTCTGGACGGTGTGCCGCTGGACTCAGGTCTTGCTGCACTGCCTACGACTCCGGACCTGAACCCGAACCAACTGGACGGAACGAGCACCAGCGCAGACTACATTGCGAAGAGCAATGGACGCCCGGCAACGGTGATGAACTGGGCGCTGGAAACGCAGTACCAGATCAATCCGCACTTGTTCGCAACACTCGGCTACATCGGCAATCATGCGACGCATCTGCACGCGATGCTGGACTTCATGAACGATATGCCTGACAAGTACATGCAACTGGGCGACTGGCTAAACTGGTGGGCGATTGCACCGGGACCGAACGGATGGAGCAGCACGCCGCTTGAGCCGTATCCAAACTTCAGCTGCGCATCGGGCTGCACGTGGCCGATCAACGAGCCGGAGTACCAGGCGCTGCGTCCGTTCCCGCAGGTGGGCTACATCAACATGGACAGCTACCTGCAGAACCTGGGTCAGTCGACGTATGAAGCATTTGAAGCGCGACTGGAGCAGCGGTTCCACAATGGCCTGAATGTGCTGGCTTCTTACACCTTCTCGAAGACGCTGACGGATGCGGACGTGATCCAGCCCTACTGGAGCACACTGCAGAACGGCGGCGCGGTTCAGGACCCTGAAAACCTGCGCGGAGAGAAGGCGGTGAGCAGCGAAGACATTCCGAACAACTTCGTGCTGAGCTACATCTACGATCTACCGATCGGGCGAGGAAAGAAGCTGCTCTCGTCTGCTCCGAAGGCTGTGGATGCGGTGATCTCTGGGTGGAGCGTGAGCGGTATTCACCACTACCAGGGTGGACAGCCGATCAGCATCTTTGGCGCGACGGGCGTTCCGGGCAAGAACTCGAGCGTTCGCTTTAACCGCGTGGCTGGTCAGTCCGTGAAGAACAAGAATTACAAGAACCCGCTCGAGTTCAACTCGGCGTCGAATGCAACGGCTTGCGAAACAGGTTACTTCAACTGTGACGCGTTCTACGATCCGAACCTGTTCCAGAACCGCGATCCGGAAGGCGTGGGCTCGACGGGCCAAGGCAATCCGTGGCGGTTTGGCACGATGCCGCGCAACTCTTCGGACATTCGCGGCTTCGGGTATCTTGACGAGGACTTCGGCATTGCGAAGGTGATTCCGATCCACGACAGGATCAAGATCGATCTTCGCGGGGAGATGTTCGATGCATTCAACCGGCACATCTTCACGCGGCCGGTGTCGAACCTGAACGCTGCGACCACGACAGTGGGTCAGATCGGCGGGTTGCTGCTCGGACCGCGACAGGTGCAATTCCACCTGCGCATCACTTACTAACAAGCAAGACAACCGGCGCGGTGTTCGATGGACGAACACCGCGCCACTTTATCCGCTGCAGCAGCCTCTGGCCGCGACGGCGGTGACTGGGCTTATGCGTTCATGAGGAGTCTTACTATGTCCCGCTCTCTTGCACTGGCTGCGCTCACCCTGGCCTGCATGCTGACTGCATGCGGCGGAGGTGGCGGCGGTACGACAACAACAACGACCACCACGAGTACGGATATGGGGACGCTGGCGACGGTGGACGACAGCAACCAGTTCACTATTGCGAATGCGTCGAGCGGCATGGTGCTGGGCATCTCAGGACAGAGTCAGACGGCTGGTGCGAGCGTGGTGCAGGAAGCTTCAAGTACGACGACGGCAGATATCGACTGGCACTTCATGCCGATGTCTTCAAGCCAATACAACGTTGAGAATATGCTGACGCATCAGGTGCTGGGCATTTCGAATGCTTCGACATCTTCCGGCGCGCAGGCGCTGCAGTATGCGGACAACGGAACGAACGACCATCTGTGGGCCTTCTACAAACTGACCGATGGGAATTATCTGATCAAGAACGTGAATAGTGGGTTGTACCTGGAAGATGCGAACTCGGGGACGACTTCTGCGGCGACGATCGACCAGAGTGCGCGCTCGTCGACGAGCGCGGGTTGTACGTGCCAGGAGTGGACGCTGACCTCGACGGGCAATGCGGCGTATGCGATGCCGAGGACGGTTACGGGCACGGGCATCTATGTGCATGACCCGTTCATGCTGCAGGACCCGGCGACGCACATGTACTGGCTGTATGGCACGCATCAGACGCTGGCGTACTCGACGGACGGGACGACCTTCACGTATACGACGCAGACTTCGGCGTACGGAGCCTGCTCATCAGCAGAGGGTACCGGTTGGCTGACGGTGGATCTGCACTGCCCGATTATCGGGCCAGACTTTGCTTCGTGGAGCGGATTGCAGACGCCGCCTGCGTATAACAATTCGACGAACATTGATGTGTGGGCGCCGAGCGTGCTGTACGCGAACGGCACGTACTACCAGTACTACGCGATCCCGTATGAGCCATCGACGGGCGCGGAGGCTGTGATTGGTTTGGCGACGAGCACAACACCGACGGGACCGTGGACGGACGAAGGTTACGTGGTGACTTCGTGGACGAACACGACGAGTGCTCTGCCTTCGCCGAATCCGTGGGGATTCACTACGAGCACGACGTGGAATGCGATCGATCCGGCGCCGTTTGTGGATGCGAGCGGGAACTGGTGGCTGGTGTACGGATCGTGGTCGGACGGAATCCGCGTGCTGCAATTGCAGTCGCCGACGAATGCGACCTCTGCGTCGACGGTAGGCATGCCGGTTTCAGCGGACACGAGTATGTGGACGAAGGTGGCATATCGAAGCTCGGGCGAGGAAGGTCCGTTTATTTATCCGTATGTGTTTAACGGCACGCAGTACTACTACTACTTTGCGCCGATCAACACTTGCTGTGCGGGAACGTCGAGCACGTATCGCACGATTGTTGGACGCTCGACTTCGCCGACGGGGCCGTTTGTGGATCGCGGAGGCATCGACCTGGCTTCTGGCGGCGGCACGATCCTGGTGAGCTCGCATAGCAACATCTACGGGCCGGGCGGCGGCAGCGTGTTTACCGATACGGGCAGCGACGGGAATGGCTCGATTCCGACGTTTGTTTATCACTACTATGACGGCAATGCGAATGGAACGCCGAAGCTGGGTATCAATCAGCTTGGGTTCACTTCGGATGGATGGCCGTACATTAAGTAGCGCTGGTGCGCCGCCTGCGAACGGCATGGGCGGCGCATAGCGATTCTTTCGCAATCCGGTGACCCGGATGCTCCACGCAAGGATTGGAGATTTTTTGTATGCAAGGCAAGAGCCTGTTCCTGGCGGCGCTCGTTCTTAGTGTCTCTTCTGTGCTTCACGGACAGGAGCCGCAGGCGCTTACGCTGAGCGGCGATTACGCATTTACACACGATCCATCGATAGCGCGCGAAGGCGGCGCTTACTATGTGTTTGCCACTGGTGCTGCGCCGGGCGGCGGACAGCTTGCGATTCGATGCTCGCAGAATTTGTCGGAGTGGAAGCTGTGCGGGCGGGTCTTTGCGGCGCTGCCGGAGTGGATTCGTGAGACGAGCCCGAAGACGAAGGACCTGTGGGCGCCGGATATCTCTTACTTCAACGAGAAGTATCACCTCTACTATGCGTACTCGGCGTTTGGCGTGAATACGTCGGGGATTGCGCTGGCGACGAACGAGACGCTGGACCCGGCGAGCGCGAAGTATGCGTGGAAGGATGAAGGGTTGGTGTTGAAGTCGCAAAAGACGGACGACTTTAATGCGATCGATCCTAATGTGGTGATGGATGAGAAGGGGCAGGCGTGGTTGAGCTTCGGCAGCTTCTGGAGCGGAATCAAGATGCGGAAGCTGGATGCGGCGACGGGCAAGCTGGATACGAGCGATGCGACGCTCTACTCGCTGGCGACGCGGGCACGGCCGGTGGATGCTGAGCCGCCGAGAGCAGATCTGCCGCCGGACTGGGAGGCGATCGAGGCGCCGTTCATCGTGCGGCATGAGGGCTACTACTACTTGTTTGTGTCGTTCGATCTGTGTTGCCGGGGAACGAAGAGCAGTTATCGCACGATGGTGGGCCGCGCGAAAAACGTGACGGGGCCGTATGTGGATGCGCAGGGCAAGCCGATGATGGAAGGCGGCGCAACGCAGTTGCTGACGGGGAACGGCCGATGGCTGGGGCCGGGAGGCGAGTCTGTGCTGCAGCGGCCGGAGGGCGACCTACTGGTGTTTCATGCGTATGATGCGGCTACTGGAAAGCCTGGGCTGCAGATTTCGACGCTGGTGTGGAAGAATGGCTGGCCGGAAGCGGCGCTGGCAACGACGGGTGAAGTGAAATAGAGGGATGAATGCAGAGGGAGCGAGGCCGCTCCCTCTGCTGCTTTTGCGGCGATATTAATTGAGCGATCCGGCGAGGTTGAGGTCGATGTGGACTTCCTTCGCTACTTTCAGAATGAAGATGCTTGGATCTTTCAAGCCCCACTGCACGTAGGGAACGACGAAGCTGCCCCTGGCGGTGACGCTGCTGCCTTCGATGTGGATCTGCATGGGGACGGTGATGTCGTGTGCAGAGCCGTGGAGCGTGAAGACGCCGGAGACCTGGATGGTTGAGTCGCCGGTGGCGGCGAGGGTGCCGGTGTAGCTCCTGGGCTGGAAGGTGACGTCGGCGTAGTGCTCGACTTCGAGGACATCGGCGTGCATCTTCTTGTCGCGGCCCTTGTCACCGCTGTCGCCTGAGGCGGCGAATACGACGATGGAGCCGGAGATCTTTGCGGCGGTGCGGTCGTACTGAATGGCGCCGGACGAGACATGGAAGGAGCCGTGGACTTCGTGGCC
>DATMUN010000451.1:0-2235 GCA_035563895.1 Occallatibacter sp.
AGCGGGGCATTGTCGATCCACTCGATGGCTGTGGCGCTTGCTTCCGCCGAAAGATGAACGAGCTCGGACAGCGCGCCCTGCGGGAGCGCGAAGCTCTGCTGCACGCTGCGCACGATGAGCGCGGGGATGATGGCGAGTGTAAGCGGAATACGAAGGCGCAGCGTGGTGCCCTTGCCGATGCGCGAATCGAGCTCGACCTTGCCGCCGATCTTCTCGACGTTGGTGCGGACCACGTCCATGCCCACGCCGCGGCCGCTGACGTTGGTGACGGCTGAGGCGGTGGAGAAGCCGGGCAGGAAGATGAGCTGGAACATCTCGCGCTCACTCATCTGCGCGGCACGCTCGGCGGTGACGATGCCGCGCTCGAGCGCCTTGTTGCGGATCTTTTCCGGTGAGATGCCGGCGCCGTCGTCGGAGACCTCGATGATGACGTGGCTGCCCTCCTGCACGGCGCGCAGGCGCAGGGTGCCTTCGGCATCCTTGCCGGTGGCGATGCGCGTTTCAGGCATCTCGATACCGTGGTCCATCGAGTTGCGCACGGCGTGCGTGAGCGGATCCTTGATGGCCTCGAGGAGGCTCTTGTCGAGTTCGGTCTCCTGGCCCTCCATCGCAAGCTTGACCTGCTTGCCGAGCGACTGCGAGAGGTCTCGCACGATGCGCGGCATCTTGGAGAAGACGTTGGAAACGGGCTGCATGCGCGCCTTCATAACGCTCTCACGGAGATCGGCCGTAACCATGTCGAGACGGCGCGACAGGAACGTCATGTTGGAGTCGGTAGAGGTGGCCTGCAGGATTTGATTTCGCGTGAGCACGAGCTCGCCCACGAGATTCATCATGCGATTGAGCAGCGCAACGTCTACGCGCAGGGTGCTCTCTGCCGCGCTGCCTTGCGCTACGCGCGAACGCGCAGGGGCCTCGACTTCGCTGGCGGGAGCGGAGGTAGGCGCGCAGGGTGCAAGCTCTGCGACGGGTGCCGGTGGAGCGGGCGCAACAATCTCGATGGGCTCGGGAGCCTTGTCTGGCGGCGCGGCGGCGGGTGCAGGCGCTTCAGTGGGAGACTGCAACTCTTCCAGGCGCTCGATGAGTTCGGCGTCTGCGCCATCGCCTTCACTGTTTTCATTCTCGATGGTGCGCAGGATGGAACGCAGGCCGTCGAGAAGCTGGAGCAAACCGGTAATCACCGGCGCTGTGGCGGCGAGCTTGCCGTCGCGCAGCAGGCCGAGCAGGTTTTCGCCGGCGTGGGCCAGCTTCTCCAGCCGCTTGAAGCCGAGGAAGCCGGTGGTGCCTTTGATGGTGTGAACGGAGCGAAAGATCTCCGCAAGCAGCGCGGTATCGCCCGGCCGCGTCTCGAGCTCGGTCAGGCACCGCTCCATGCGGTCGAGGCCTTCCTGGCTCTCAATCAGAAACTCACGTGTCAGCTCGTCCATCATTCTTAACCACTCGAAGCGCTCGTTGATGCATCCAGGCGTCAAGGCGCTCTAGGCGTTTATCGGAAAAGCTGCGCTGAACTTGAGCCGGGTGTGAAATGGAGAGCGTGCATTGGGATGGTGAAATGCTTTAGCCTCAAACGCAGGTACTGCTGCGGAGGTTTCGAAGATGGCGGTGGCGGAGTTGACTGCGGCGCTCGCTTCCCTGCTGGGCAAGGCGCAGGAGGCGGCGCGCCACTCGTATTCGCCGTACTCGGGATTTCGCGTGGGCGCGGCGCTGGAACTGGTGGATGGCACTGTAGTGACCGGCACGAACGTGGAGAACGTGAGCTATGGTCTGACGCTGTGCGCGGAGCGCTCGGCGCTGGTGCAGGCTGTATCGCAATTTGGCCCGGAAGTGCGTGTGGTGGCCGTGGCGGTTGCGAATCTGAACAACGCTGCGAGCCCGCCGTGCGGCGCGTGCAGGCAGGTGCTGGCGGAGTTCACCAGGCAGGATGCGCCGGTAGTCTTTCCTGCTGCGGACGGCACGCGCGTGATGGCCTTTGCGGACCTGATGCCGCTGGCTGGAGACATGACGCTCGACAAGCGCGGCTAGCGATTGGCTGGGTTGCGCTATTGAAGGACTCTGAAGTGACTGCACGTTCGGAAACACCGCTCCATATGATCGACGTGATCCGGAAGAAGCGCGATGGCGGTGCGCTGACGGCACGCGAGCTTGCCTACGTTGCCAACGGCGCGGCTGCGGGAACCATTCCACAGGAGCAACTGGCGGCGTGGCTGATGGCGGCGTGGATGCGTGGGCTTTCGC
>DATMUN010000452.1:0-2009 GCA_035563895.1 Occallatibacter sp.
TCGGCCGCGACTTGACGAGCCGTAAGGTTCACTCGCTGCTGATTGATAACGAGACCGGCGGCAGGCTCGCCCTGGAACACCTTGTTGCGTTGGGACACCGGCAGATTGCAGTGATTCGCGGGCCCGAAGAGATGTTTGACAGTGAGCCTCGCTGGGCAGGAATTTGCGCGGCCGCTGAGGCAGCTGGTGTGAAGCTCGATTCCAAGCTCACATTTCAACTTCCCAGTCTAGTCGATCCGACGTCAGGATTTGAGGGAGGCAAGGCAATCGCGCAAAAGATGCTCAACACGCGGCGACCTTTCACGGCCGTGTTGGCGTTTGATGACCTCACGGCCCTTGGCGTGGTGCGTGGACTGACAGAGGCAGGTGTACGAGTTCCCGACGACTGCTCGATTATCGGATTCGACGATGTTCTTCCAGCAGCTGTGGCTACACCGGGAATCACGACGATTCGTCAACCGCTGGTGCAGATGGGGATGACTGCGGCGCAGTGGACGGTTGAAGCAATCGGTGCGCGCACTGAGACTGCACAGGCACAGTTGCAGCGCGCTCACCCGGAACTGATCGTGCGCGGATCGACGGCTTCTGCTCCGCGCAAGCGAAAAGCCTGAACCTAACGCCACTCCACGAAAAGTGCAGGAATCTATGAAGCGAATCCTTCTTTGCTTGCTTACTTTGAGCGCAGTGCCCGCGGCTTTACATGCCGCCAGAACCACTCCGCTGGTGGATGGGTGGAAGTTGCAATCGGCATGCAAGCTGCAGACTGACGACAGTTCGGTTTCTATGCTTGGATTCCAAGTGGATGGGTGGATCAACGCGAAGATTCCTGCAACAGTGCTTGCGGCACAAACGGCCGCAGGAATCGTCCTTGATCCGTACTTTGGGGATAACCTGCGAAAGATTGCGGGCACGGGTTATCCCGTCGGGCAGAACTTCTCTAACTTGCCGATGCCTGCCGATAGCCCGTATGCGTGCGGGTGGTGGTATCGCACAGAGTTTACGGCTCCGGCTGCAGAGCGCGACGGCCGTTACTGGCTGCACTTTGGTGGGATCAACTACCGCGGCGAGATCTGGCTGAATGGTAAGCACATTGCTGATCGTACGCAGGTGGCTGGCGCGTATCGTACCTATGACTTTGATGTTACGGACGCGCTAAAACCTGGCGCAGTGAATGTGCTTGCGGTAGAGACCTTCGCACCGACGGAGAAGGATCTCGGGATCAACTGGGTTGACTGGAACCCTTGCCCACCGGACAAAGATATGGGACTGTGGGGTGCGGTGGACCTGGTGACGGCGAATGCTGTCACGGTCAAGTCGCCGGCGGCATACACGCACTTCGTCGATGGTTCGATCGGCCAGCCTGAGCTAACCATCTACGCAGAGTTACATAACGCTGTCGATCATCCGGTGAGTGGCGTTGTGTCTGGAACTGCAGCGGGTGCGCATTTTGAGCAGCAGGTAGAGCTGGCAGCGCATGAGGATCGCACGGTGGTATTTACGCCGGAGAAGTTCGCGCAGCTTCGCCTGAAGGATGCAAAGCTATGGTGGCCGCGGCAGATGGGTGAGCCGCACCTGGAGCAGTTGACGGTTCGCTTCAGCACGCAGAAGCACACGCTGGACGAGGCGGAGACGAAGTTTGGCATCCGCGAGATCACGTCAGAATACACGGCGAATGGCAGCCGGTTGTTTCGCGTGAACGGTAAGCCGATTCTGATTCGCGGAGCGGGGTGGTCGCAGGACATGCTGCTTCGCACCGACGCAAAGCGGTTGCGCGATCAGATCAGGCTGGTCGAGGACATGCATCTGAACACGATCCGCCTGGAAGGCAAACTAGAGACGGAAGACTTTTTCCGGATCACAGATGAGCGGGGCATCCTTGTGATGCTGGGCTGGTGCTGCTGCGACCACTGGGAGCACTGGAGGGACTGGACGCCAGAGGATCTGACAATCGCGACGGCGTCGCTGCATGCGCAGATGCTGAGGCTTCGGCAGCATGCGAGCCTACTGGT
>DATMUN010000453.1:0-3067 GCA_035563895.1 Occallatibacter sp.
GAGAGGCGGAAGCGCTTTGTCGTCGGAGGGCTTGTCTGGATTGGGCTTGTCGGCAGGCGCGGCTTTGGGGGCGTCCTTTTCCGGCTGGGCCCAGGTGGGCGTGACTGCAAAGGCAAGAATGGCACAGAGCGACACCGCTGCAAGCGAAAGGCGCGAAGCTTTAAAAGTCATGGAATAACGATACATGGGGTTGGAGGCTGCGCTGGCCGCGGAAACGGGCGATGATTTACCCTCAAACTCGGCATGAAACTGAAACGCACCGTTTTACTTTCGACGTTGGCGGCGGCCTTTGGGCTGGCTGCCGTGGCGCAGGACACGCAGAAACCGGCGGCGGATTTGCCCGACGCGCCTGAGGCCACGGCTGCCGTGCTGACGCGGCCCAACGGGCCGACCGTGGTGATGGACACCTCAGAGGGGCGCATCACCTGCCAGTTTTTTGAGAAGCAGGCGCCGCAGGCTGTGGCGAACTTTATCGGACTGGCCGAGGGCACCAAGGAGTGGACCGACCCGGCGACCAGCAAGAAGATGCGCAACAAGCGCTACTACGACGGAACGACGTTCCACCGCGTGATTCCGGAGTTCATGATTCAGGGCGGCGACCCGACGGGCACGGGTTCGGGCGATCCGGGCTACTCGTTTGCCGATGAGTTTGACCCAAACCTGAACTTCGACGTGCCGGGACGATTGGCGATGGCCAACTCCGGCCCAAACACAAACGGCGCGCAGTTCTTCATCACCGAGCAGGCGTACGACTCGCTCAACCAGCACTACACCATCTTCGGCCAGTGTGACGACGCGAGCGTGGAAGTGGTGAAGACGATTGCGCGGGTAGAGCGCGACTCGAACGACAAGCCGCGCGTACCGGTATTTCTGAAGAAAGTGACGATTGTGCGCGAAGGCCAGCCGCTGCCGCCCGACCCGATGGCACCGCCTGCGCCCGCAACTCCACCGGCCGCAGCGCCGAAGCAGTAAGAACGCGCATCCAACCAGACACATCTAAACACGAGGAAGGCAGGATTTTCTAATGGCACTGACGACTGGAACCTACGCGATTTTCAACACCACGCAGGGCAAGATTACGGTTCGGCTGTTTGAAGAGGATGCGCCGGTAACGGTGAAGAACTTTATCGAGCTTGCCGAGGGCCAGCGCGAGTGGGTACACCCCGGAACACGCGAGAAGTCGACGAACAAGCTGTATGACAGCACCATCTTTCACCGCGTGATTCCCAACTTCATGATCCAAGGCGGCGACCCGACGGGCACGGGCATGGGCGGCCCGGGCTACCGCTTCCAGGATGAGACGCGCGGTTCGAAGCACCGCTTCGACAAGCCGGGCAAGCTGGCGATGGCGAACTCGGGACCGAACACCAACGGCTGCCAGTTCTTCATCACCGTGGCTCCAACGCCGTGGCTCACGGGCAACCACACTATCTTTGGCGAAGTGATCGAGGGGCAGGATATCGCCGACAAGATCTCCGTGGTAAAGACCGGCGCGCAGGACAAGCCGGCCGTGCCGGTGGTGCTTGAGTCGGTTGTGATTGAGCGCGTGGCGTAAGCGCGATTAATTTGAAGAACAGAGTTGCAGAAGGGCCTCGCCGAAGCGATCGACTTTGGCGGGGCCCATTCCGTTGATGGCGAGAAGCTGATTCGGCGTGCGCGGGCGCGAGCGGGCCACATCGCGCAGCGTGCGGTCATGCAGGATGACGAAGGCGGGCACGCGCAGGCGCTTGGCCTCCTCGGCGCGCCAAGCTTGCAGGCGCGCGAAGAGCGCCTCGCTCTCCGGCGTGGCAGCGGCTGGCGTTTCTTCCGCGGCAGCGCGCGGCTTCTTCTTCGAGGGCGCTGACTTGCGCGTGGTCGCTGCGCTCTCGACTGTGATGCCGTCGTCGATGAGCATGTCGTTGAAAGAAACCGACCGCTGGCGAACTCCGGTCTCAGTGAGCGCAACCTTGCGGTAGCGGCGAACCTGACCGTCCTTCTCGTACTCGGCGTTCTCGATGGAGAGCCAGCTGGCGCGGGTCATTGCGTCGATGAGTGCGTCGAACGCGTCACGCGTGAGGCGGCCCATGGGATCGACGGTGCGCTGCAGTGTGCCCGCGGCTTTGTAGTCGACGGCGCGAAGCTCGTCGAGGATGATGTCGGCGAAGCGCGCTTCTTCCGTGGTGGCGTGCCGGAACTGGCGCAGCATTGCGCCGTGGGGATCGCAGACATCGCAGACGCCGCAGGGGCGCACAGCATCTTCGTCGTCGCCGAAGTGGCGTACGAGAGCGGCCATGCGGCACGAGGACGAGCCGGTGAACTCGAGAACCTTGTTGAGCTGCTCGGCGCGGTGCTGCGCCTGCACGGCGTAGGTCTTTTTCCAGTCGGCGGTGCCGGAGATGACGGTGCCGGAGAAGTCGACCTGCGCGCCGCCGTGGATCTCCAGCTTTTCGAGCGCACGGTCGAACTGCTCTTCGTCGAGCTTTACGAGCGGGCGCAGTTCGTCGATGTGCTGCGGCTCCCGCGTGAGCCTGGCGTAGAGCTGTTCGAGATCGCTGGTCGGCGGATAAGCGCGGTTGAGCAGGAAGTCCTGCGTGCGCTGATCTGCATAAGAGTGCAGCAGGAAGGTGCGCGAGGGCTGGCTGTCGCGGCCTGCGCGGCCGATCTCCTGGTAGTAGCCCTCGAGCGTGCCGGGCAGGCCGGCGTGGATGACGGTGCGGATGTCGGCCTTGTCGATGCCCATGCCGAAGGCAATGGTGGCAACGACGGCGTCTAGCGCGCCGGACTGAAACGCGGTCTGCACGCGGTCGCGCGTATCGGTGTCGAGGCCAGCGTGATACGCGGCGGCGCGCATGGAACTGGACAGCTCCTCTGCGAGGCGCTCGGCCAGCTTGCGCGAGGGCGCATAGACGATGGCTGGGCGACGCTCTGGCGCTGCAAGCAGACTCGAGATGACGCGGGCGCGGTCGGGCGTGGGCAGCTCGACAACTTCGATGGCGAGGTTGGAGCGGCGGAAGCCGTGAATGAAGAGGCGCGGATCTGCGAGGCCAAGCTGAGCGATGATGTCGCGCTGCACGGCGGGCGTGGCCGT
>DATMUN010000454.1:0-2506 GCA_035563895.1 Occallatibacter sp.
TCTCCTTCCGTGCTCGTAATCGGCGTCTCCACAGGCGGCCCGGCAGCGCTCGATGTCATTCTGCCGCGACTTCCCGCGCAATTCCCGTTGCCCGTACTCATCGTGCAGCACATGCCGGAGATGTTTACGCAACTGCTCGCAGAGCGCCTCGATCGTTCCTGCAAACTGCGTGTGGTTGAGGCCAGTGAAGGAATGGCCATCGTGCCGGGAAGAGTCGTGATCGCGCGCGGCAACTGGCACATGGAGGTCATCCCGCGTTCCGCTCAGGAGCCGGCGCTGCATCTGCTGCAATCGCCTCCCGAAAATCACTGCCGCCCCGCCGTCGATGTCCTGTTTCGTTCTGCTGCGGCAGTGTACGGCGCAGGCGTGCTCGGCGTGGTGCTCACCGGCATGGGGTCCGACGGCCTTGAAGGCGCACGCGCCATCACGCGGCGCGGCGGCCTCATCCTCGCGCAAGACGAAGCCACCAGCGCTGTCTGGGGAATGCCCGGAGCGGTTGCGCGCGCCGGTCTTGCTCAGCGCGTGCTGCCGCTCGATCTGGTCGCGGCCGAGGTGATTCGCATCGCCGGCCGGCAGAGCAGGGAAGCATCGCTGCTTCGTGAAGCGAAGGTCTGCTGATGTGCGCCGCGGCCACAGTCGACTACGGTTTTCTGCGTGACCTCGTGTTCCGCCTGTCGCAGAACGTGCTAGACCCCTCACGCGACTACCTGTTCGACGCGCGCCTCACCCGCCTGCTGCGCACGCACGGCATGACCCACCTAGAGGAGCTCGTGCAGTACCTCCAGCTGCGCAAAAACCCCGAGCTTGAGCGCGCCGTCGCCGAGGCCATGACCATCAACGAAACCAGCTTCTTTCGCGATGGCCGCCCGTTCGAGCTTCTCCGCACGCAGTTGCTGCCGGAGCTGATCCGCGCCCGCCAGCTCTCGCGCCGTTTGCGCTTCTGGAGCGCCGCTTCATCCACCGGGCAGGAAGCTTACTCTCTCGCCATGCTGCTCATCGACCACTTCCCGGAGCTCGCCGCATGGAACGTGCAGATCGAGGGCACAGACCTCACATCGCACGTAGTCGAGCGCGCACAGCAGGGCCGGTATCACCGCATCGAGATGAATCGCGGCCTGCCCGCTCGCAATGTGGTCAAGTACTTCGATAACGTCGGCGAAGACTGGATCGCCAAACCCGCGCTGCGCAAGCTCTGCCGCTTTCGCGTGGCCAACCTCTGTGACCGCCTTCCATTCAAAGAGCCCTTCGACGTCATCTTCCTGCGCAACGTCATGCTCTACTTCTCCCAGGAGACCCGCCGCACCCTCCTGGCCAATGTCCACGCCCTGCTCGCGCCTGACGGCGTGCTCTTCCTCGGCTCAACCGAGCAACCGGCCGACCCTTCTCTCTGGCGTCCCGTGCTGGCAGGCAACACCTGCCACTTCCGCCCCGAAAAAACCGCCAAATAATCAACAAGATAGGTTGTATTTCAGCCCTCAGGGTGTCCTCGTTTCCGCCCCTGCGCATCCCCGCCGAGCCACTATCCCAGCACCCTCATCCCCCTTCCGAAAGTAATAACGTCTAACACCAAGGATGTATTTACAGTAGTAAACTTATGTGAGCCGATACGGATTCCTTCGGCTGGCCACGCAACGGTTTACCACTTGCCGCAGCGTCAACTGACGAGCGGTTGCCGATATCCCGGAGCGGTACTCCGGGAGGGTGAAACGACTATGGTGCGCAGTAAACGGGAGCAAGTCGCCAACGATACACAGGCTCGTGCCGTACGTCGGCAGACGCCTGAATTGTCCGCCTATCACTGGACCGGTGCGGACGCGCATCAGGACGATGTGCGCGATATCAGCTCCACCGGCGTCTTCCTCCTCACTGGAGAAACCTGGGTGCCCGGCGAGATCGTTTCGCTCACGCTGCAGCGCCGCGGCCCGCTTGAGGGCGACCTCGAGCGTCGTGTCCGTGTGCAGGCCCGCACCGTGCGCCGCGATCCCAACGGCGTCGGCTTGTCATTCGTCTTTCCTGAGGGAATGGATCTGCGCCTGTCCGAGAGCCCGTTCATGGAGGAGTCCGCGCGGTTCGAGCCGGAAGACATCCTCCGCGAATTCAGGTTGGCTGCGGCTCTCGCATTTCTTGAGCGGCTCGCTCCAGAGGCCGCTCCGCAGCTGTGCCCGCTCATGCGTGAGGGGCTCAGCAACTTCCGCATGGCCAGCGCCGCGGAGATCGCTCTTCGTGCAGAACGCATCCTCGCTCTCGAGCAGGATGCAGAGCGCATGCGCGCATTACCGGACCTCGTGCTTCACGCCATCGAAAGCGGTTCCTGGGCAGATACTGACCTCATGATTCAGCAGTGGGCAGGTATGCTCGCCACCACCTGCACCATCGACGGCCAGGACTCATCCAATTCCCAGCTCATCAGTCTGCTGGGCCAGATGACCGCCGCCCACATGCGGCTGCTCAAGACCGCCTGCGAGCGCGGAACGAAATACTACGCCGGCTCCGATCGTCTCGCGGC
>DATMUN010000455.1:0-4105 GCA_035563895.1 Occallatibacter sp.
GCGGAGACGGTGAAGCTGAAGCCCCTGACGCTGGCGAGCGTGACGGCGCCGGTGATCGGGAAGCGGCTGTTGGCGATGCATATTTCGGCGCCGATGATTCTGGACCTGACGATGACGAACAAGATCAGCCAGAACCTGCATGCGGAGCTGACGCTTCGGCTGCTGGGCAAGCTGGAGGGCAAGGACGGCAGCCTGGCGCAGGGAACACGCGTGGTGCGGCAGTTTCTGGTGGATGCGGGCGTGAACGACGGGGACTTTTTCTTCTACGACGGGTCGGGGATGAGCATGGATGACCGCATTGCTCCGCGAGGGCTGACGATGCTGCTTGCGTATGCGGCGCGGCAGCCGTGGGGTGAGTCGTTCAAGGCGACGCTGCCGGTGGCGGGTGTGGATGGGACGCTGGTGCACCGGTTTGAGAAGTCGCCGCTGAAGGGGAAGCTCTGGGCGAAGACGGGGACGCTGAATGAGGCGATGGCGCTCTCGGGCTATCTGACGGCGGCGAGTGGGAAGACGGTGGCGTTCTCGGTGATGGTGAACGGGCGGCGGCCGGGGAGTGTGGCGGAGATTGGGGCGCTGGAGAGGGTCTGCGAGGCGATTGCGGCGGCGGAGTAGGTACTTGCCAGGGACCAGGGACTAGGGAGCAGGCGTCAGTCTTCCTGCTTGCTTGGCGTGGAACGGAATCTTGGCTGGGCGGTTCGATCAGGATGGCATGGCCGGGCTAGTGAAAGATTGGGCCGGTCGGCACGGGCGGGGATTGCGTTGTGCGGTTAGAATGGTCGGCAACTGACATGACTGCGAGAAAGCGCTTTCTAAACTTGCTCCTCCTTGTGCTGGCGCCGGCGGCGCTGGCTGCCCAGGCCTCCTCGAACCCGGTAGTGATCCGGGTGGATGCGGCGCATCCGGGGGCGGCGATTGCGCCGAACATGTTTGGCATCTTCTTTGAAGACATCAACTTTGCCGCCGATGGGGGCTTGTATCCCGAGCTGGTGAAGAACCGGTCGTTCGAGTTCACCGACCCGCTGACGGGCTGGCATGAAGTGATGGACGTGACGGCGCGGGGGATAGCGACGCCGAAGGGCGAGTTGGACGTGCGCACGGATGATCCGGAGAGCAAGGTGAACCCGCACTATCTGCGGGCGCGGGCGAACACGCCGGGATACGGGTTCTACAACGGCGGCTTCCGCGGCATGGGGATTGAGGCGGGCAAGGAGTACCGGCTATCGGCGTATGTGCGGACGGGCGGGCTGAAGGAGCTGCGCGCGGAGTTGCAGGACGAGAAGGGCAAGGTGCTGGGCAGCGGCAAGCTGGAGGGCTTTGGTGACGGATGGAAGCGCTACGAGACGGTGATTCGCGCGTCGGCGACGGAGCCGAAGGCGCGGCTAGTGTTCTATCTCGACGAGAAGGGCTCGGTGGACCTGGACTTTGTTTCGCTGTTCCCGGTGGATACGTGGAAGGGGCGGCCGAATGGGCTGCGCAAGGACCTGGTGCAACTGCTCTACGACCTGCATCCGGGCGTGCTGCGGTTCCCGGGCGGGTGCATTGTGGAAGGGCGCGAGCTGGCAAACCGCTACCGGTGGAAGTCGACTGTAGGCGACATTGCCGAGCGCAAGACGATTCTGAACCGCTGGAACCTGGAGTTTGAATCGCGGCCTACGCCGGATTATTTCCAGTCGTTCGGGCTGGGGTTCTATGAGTACTTCCAGCTGGCGGAGGACATTGGGGCGAAGCCGCTGCCGATTTTGAACTGCGGCATGGCGTGCCAGTTCAACTCGAGCGAGACGGCGCGGCTGGAAGACCTGAAGGAGTACATCCAGGACGCGGAGGATCTGATCGAGTTTGCGAACGGCGATGTATCGACGCCGTGGGGCAAGCTGCGCGCGGAGATGGGGCATCCGGCGCCGTTCGGGCTGGACCGCATGGGCATTGGCAACGAGCAGTGGGGGCCGCGGTATGTGGAGCGCTACAAGGCTTTCGCGGAAGCGCTGCGGGCAAAGCATCCGGAGATCAAGCTGGTGGCGGCGGCGGGGCCTTCGCCAGACGGCGAGCTGTTTGACGACCTGTGGGCGCAGTGGCGGCAACTGAAGCCGGACTTTGTGGACGAGCACTACTACATGAGCCCGGAGTGGTTCCTGGAGAATACGCACCGCTACGACAATTACGATCGCTCGGGGCCGAAGGTGTTTGCGGGCGAATATGCGGCACAGACCAAGGGCACCACGCGGCCGGACAATGCAAATAACTGGAAGGGTGCGCTGGCTGAGGCGGCGTTTATGTCTGGCCTGGAGCGCAACGGCGATGTGGTGCAGATGTCGTCGTACGCGCCGCTGATGGCGCATGTGGATGCGTGGCAGTGGAAGCCGGATGAGATCTGGTTCGACAACCTGCGCTCGTTCGGTACGCCGAACTACTACGTGCAACTGCTGTATGCGAACAACACGGGAACACGGCTGGTACCGGCGACTTCGCGGCTGGAGGACGGGCTGTATACGAGCGCGGTGCTCGATGAGCGGACGCATGAGTGGATTGTGAAGGCGATCAACACGACGGCGAAGGTGCGGAAGGTGGAGATTCGGATCGACGGCGCGAAGGCTGGGGCAACGGCGAAGGTGATTACGCTGAGGTCTGCAACGCTGGAGGCGGAGAACAGCTTCGAGCATCCGCAGGCGGTGGCTCCGGTGACGGGGACGGCGGTGGTGAAGGATGGGGTGATCGCGACGGAGTTGGGGGCGTACTCGGTGAATGTGTATCGGGTCAGTGAACAGTGATCGGTGGTCAGTTCGCAGTTCATAGTTCGTAGTTCACAGTTGTCGTGGCTGGGTTAGGGCTTGCTTTCCCCGGTCTAAAAAACGAGGCCGGGGCACGTTGCACAAATCCTCTAACTCGGTGTATATAATCGGTCAACCATGCAAAGCTTGAAAAGGTTACCCCGGCTTATGGCGATTGTTGCATTTGCCATTGCTGGAGTTATTACGCTAGGCGGGCTTTTGGGCCAATTGTTGTCGTTCCGTTTTCGATTGTCCCGTTGTGTGCAGGCGTTGGCATCTTGCGGAGGCGTACGTGGGCCGCATATGGATTTGCGACGTGCTTATTCGCGCAGATTCTGCTTTTGCCACTGATCTTGCTCCGGCCTGGATATTCTCTGGGAAGCAAAGTAGAGGCCGTTTTTTCGGCGCTTTTTTCCCTGCTACTCGGAATCATATTTGTGTTTGCTGGGCGATCGTTAGCTGCGTCGGGTGCAGCCAAAGGTAAAGTGTTTCCTTGGCTTGCCTGCGCCTTGTTAAGCATCGGTCCATTTTTCTTTGTTCAGACGTTCCAGATTCCAGGTGAATCAATGGAAGACATGTTGCTGCCAGGCGACCGCATCCTAGCTATGACGTTTCCTCATCAACCCCCAGAACGCGGCAAAATGGTGCTCTTTGTGTCGCCACAGAATCACTCGATAATCCTCGTAAAGAGAGTGGTGGCGTCCCCCGGCGATCGTCTACGAATCTTGCGAAATGTGGTGATTCTGAATGGGACTGCGCTCGACGAAAGACATGAGGCACCCAAGGCAGCCGAACAAGAGTTCTATCCAGAGGAGTTCCCCAATAATGTAAGCCTCCCCGGTTGCGCGGAAGGTCACGAGATGCTCTCTCAGCATGTAGTGAACGGAGAAATTCTGGTGCCGTCAGGAGCGTATTTTGTCCTAGGTGACAACCGTGAGAATTCGCTTGATAGCCGCTGTTGGGGCTTTGTGGGTTCCGGCGATGTAGTAGGCAAACCGTTGATGATCTACGATTCACTCGATCAAACGACAGGAGAAGGACCTCGCCCGAACAAGAGTTGGTTCGGACGCAGGCGTTGGGCACGGCTTTTCACGTTCTTCTAACGCTTGGCATTCTGGCTGCAACGCTTCGATCGGGGAGCCTATCATTTCGTGTCGTCTAAGCTTCCCAGTGAAGAACTGTTTACGCCAACTAGACGAAGCGCTCATCCAGATTGGCTGTGCCGGCCTTGGGAGGGCGGTCGGCTTGTATCATCGATACGGATATGCGGATTCGTATTCTTTTTGTTCTAGTGGCTTTGGTGGCGAGTGCGGCGGGTGGGTTGTTGACGGGGTGCAAGC
>DATMUN010000456.1:0-6387 GCA_035563895.1 Occallatibacter sp.
CGTTTCACTTCCACGTCACCGGCGCGGAGAATAAGACGCGCTTCACGCTTGCGCCGCAGCAACGCGCGGCAACGGGCACGAAGCTCGTGAAGGCTGAACGGCTTGACCATGAAGTCGTCCGCGCCCTGGTCGAGGCACCGCACGCGGGTTTCGATCTCTTGCCGTGCGGTAAGAATCATCACAGGAAGATCCGCATCCATCATCCGCACCTCGCTGAGGACCTGTTCGCCGTCCTTCGAGGGGAGGTTGAGATCGAGGATGGTCAGGTCCGGCATCTCTTCATGGAACGCTTCTACTGCCGCTGCGCCGTCATAGGCCAGGTTCACGCGATGCCCGTCGGCCTCCAACCCTCGGCGAAGGAAACTCGCCAGCGCCTTGTCGTCTTCCGCAATCAATAGCCTCATCTCGGCCTGCCTTCCCCCGGTGCGACTCACGGGCTCACCGTCCTGCCCTTCCAGGCCCTCCCTGCTTATGCCCACGCTGCAGAAGTCCGGCTCGGAACAAGTGGTGCTATACACACTCTTGCCTGAGGGTTAACGAAACTCAAGGATGATGAGAGTGAATTAGAAAGCCGGCTTCCGAAATCGGAACGACGCATTAGGATGTGCCAAATTGAATCACCGCAGTCGGCGACTGAAACCACGAGCTTCGGCGGCGCGAATGTGGATGCTGGCGGATCTCTTGCATCACCATTACGTTGCAAATCTCCCTGGTCTTTCCAATGCGGAAATCCGGCGGGCAAGATGAGCGATTGGAGGATGCACGGTGTGACCAATTGAATCGAGATGGGGCGGCTGAGCAGCAGTCTTCAGCCAGTGTTGCTGTCAGATATTCACTCACGGTGTGCTGAGATTCCCTGGTTGGTCGATATCGGTTCGGCCTTACGACGCGGGGATGAGAAAACCAGCATGAAAGAAAGCCCAGGTGTCTTTGCCGTCACTCCTGGCGAAGAAAAAGCCAATCTCCCCTCTTGTAGTTCGCTTTTTATTCGCTATAATGCGCCCATGGCAGTCACGCGCAGGCAAAAAGAGATCCTCGATTTCCTTGAGCTGTTTGTGAACCGGAACGGCTACTCGCCCTCGTTTGAGGAGATAGCCCGCGGCATGGGCTTGAAGAGCCTGGCGACGGTACACAAGCACATCACCAACCTTGAAAAGAAGGGCCTGCTCGACCGCGTGCACAATCGCAGCCGCTCCATCGATGTGGTGCCACCTGGAGCCCGAACGCGCACAAGCGACCGCCTGCCGCTGGCGGGACGCATCGCTGCTGGATTGCCGGTGGAAGCCGCGGAGTCGCAGGAGAGCATTTCTCTGCACGATGTGGTTGGCAACCGCGATGTTTTTGCGCTCGAGGTCCGAGGCGATTCCATGCGCGACGAGCACATCATCAACGGGGATTTCGTTCTGGTAGAGCGCACGCGTACAGCTCGCCAGGGCGAGATCGTTGTGGCTCTGGTCCGCGGCGCTGAGACTACACTGAAGCGGTTTTACTCCGAGGGACACGTGGTTCGGCTGCAGCCGGCGAACATCGAAATGGAGCCGATCTACGTGCCTGCCGCACAGGTCGCTATTCAGGGGCGCGTTCTGGGTGTGCTGCGCAAGTACCGCTAGACACACAAAAGCCCGGCACATGGCCGGGCCTTCTCAAGCAACTCACCGCAACTACGCGAGCAGGCGCTGGACCTTCTCTTCGATCACGTTCTGCGGCACGTAGCCCACAACCTGATCGGCGACCTTGCCGTCCTTGAAGAACAGCAGTGTCGGGATACCGCGGACTCCGTAGCGCGAAGGGGTCGCGCCGTTCTCGTCAACGTTGACCTTGGCAACTTTCAGTTTGCCCGCATAGGCCGTCGCCAGGCTGTCCACCACCGGCGCAATTGCCTTACAGGGGCCGCACCAAACAGCCCAAAAATCCACCAGGACCGGCTGAGAACTCTTCAGGACTTCCTGCTCAAATGTCGCATCGCTTACTTCAAACACACCCGCTGCCGCCATGTTCCTCCTTCTATGCCGCTAGACCTTCAGTTTAACCAAACCGGCGGCAACTCATCTGATGCTTGGCTGTGGAGATTGGTCGCAACGAGCTGGAGAATCAACACCGTTAACGGGTTAGCAGAAAATCAAAAGCGCCCGGGTCCGACCACGGACCACGGGCGCTAGAGCAGCCCTCCCCCAGAACTGCCCACGCGGCAAATGTAGGTTTTTTGGTGCAGAAGATCAAGTAAACTTCAGTAATTCGCGGGTAATCAGCAAAAGGTGACTAACCAGAATGCTACCTGCAAGTTAGAAGATTGTTGTTGAAACGCTAACGGGTACTCGTGCCGAACCGGGGAACGTTTCCAGCATCTGCGCCTTCTCTCTGTTTCAGTGGTTGAAGACTACGTCCTGGCGAGGGTTAGCGACGGCAGCCGGTGCGCTTTAGCTGTTTGCACCCTCAGTCTCGAGGCGAGAGGCGCGAAGTTCCGGCTCGGGAAACCCATCAAGTGCAGCAAGGATGGCGGTCTTGGCCTCGGCGACATCGCTCTCTGCGGCTACGAACACCAGCACCGACGGGCCAGCACCACTAAGAGCGACGCCTAGAATCGACCCAGTGCCTGAAAGAGGCAGCAACCGAGGCAGCATGGGGCAGATCGCCTCTCGGTACGGCTGATGGATGCGGTCACGCATTGCGATGGCGAGCAGGTCCGGGCGGGCCTGTGCAAACGCCAGTCCGAGCAGTGCTGCCGACTGCACATTTGCCACAGTATCTGCACGTGAGTAGGAGACTGGCAGGATGGCGCGTGCCTTACTGGTGGCTAGAGGAGCGGGAGGAAGCACGACGATGGCGCGCCAATCTGCCGGGGGCGCGACACGTGCAACATGCACTGCACGGCCGATGCAGGCTGCAGTGACGAATCCACCAAGCCAGCAGGCTGCCGCATTGTCCGGATGGCCTTCGAAGAGGCTGACTTCCTCAAGAATTGTGTCAGAGGTCCAGTTGAGCTGGCCAAAGTGATTAGCCAGCAGAATGGCTGCCAGCCGGCCGGCAGCCGAAGAGCCGCACCCCATGCCGAGCGGAATCTCGTTATGCATGCGGATAGCGAGCGGAATTACAGGACGGCCGTTCTGCTCGAGCAGGCGGCGGTAAAGCACGAGAATCAGGTTGTCTTCGAGCTGGCCACAGCGCGCGACGTCGCGGCCAGTCGCATCGATAGAAAACGCTGTGGCTGGAGTGGCATCGATGTGCAGCGCGAAATCGAGCGCGATGGCCGCGGCATCAAAGCCGGGCCCGAGATTGGCCGAGGTAGCGGGCAGGCGAAGGTGTAGTGTTCCCTGCTCTGGTGCAGGCAGGCTCATCCCTGGCGCTCCTCGATGGCAGCCAGCACGGCCTCAGGCGTGGGATCGAGTGTGACTGCGTTCCGGCGAAGCCCCGCGATCTCAGCCTCGTGGCCCGCCGCCTCTTCCTTGCTCAGGAGCGTGCCGCGATGAAAGTCGATGGTATAGTCGGCGTCTTTGAGCGTGTGGCCCGTGAGAACAAGCACCACGGAATCTGCGGCAGCAACCTTGCCCTGCGCACGCAGCTTCTTCAGCCCGGCGAGCGTAACGGCAGATGCAGGCTCGCAGCCCAGGCCTTCCGTTCCGAGCTCTGCTTTGGCGACGGCGATCTCTGCCTCGGTGACGTCGAGGCACCAACCGCCGGTATCGTTGATGGCCTGTGCAGCCTTGCGCCACGATGCGGGGTTACCGATGCGGATTGCGGTTGCGCGGGTGTGCGCTTCAACCGGCTCGATCGACGCGCCCTTCTCGCCAGCGGCAAAGCTGCGAGCTAGCGGATTGGCGCCAGCGGCCTGGATCACGGAGATGCGCGGCATGCGTGCTACGAGGCCGAGCTGCTTCAGTTCGCGGAATCCCTTGCCGAGAGCGGAGCTGTTGCCCAGGTTGCCGCCAGGGACGATGAGGTGATCGGGAACGCTCCAGTCAAAGGCTTCGGCGATCTCAAACGCAGGCGTCTTCTGCCCTTCAAGGCGATAGGGATTGACGGAGTTGAGCAGATAGATGGGCGCAGTCTGCACGATCTCAGTAAGCAGTTTGAGGCAGCCGTCGAAGTCGGTCTTGAGCTGGCAGGTGACCGCGCCATAATCCATAGCCTGCGAGAGCTTGCCCCACGCGATTTTGCCGTCAGGGATCAGAACGAGCGAGCGCAACCCGGCGCGCGCGGCGTAGGCTGCCATGGCAGCCGAGGTGTTGCCGGTGGATGCGCAGGCCACCCAGCTAAAGCCGCGCTCCTTGGCAACGGACAGAGCCGCCGTCATGCCGGTGTCTTTGAAGGAGCCGGTAGGATTCATGCCCTGATGCTTGGCGAAGAGCTGATCGAGCCCCAGCGCCTTCGCGGCGCGCGGAAGCGGATAGAGCGGCGTGTTGCCTTCGCGCAGGGTGACGGCGTTGCCGAATGAGTCGAGGATCGGCAGCAGTTCGCGGAAGCGCCAGACGCCGGACTGGTCGAGCCACTCGGACGACGAGCGCCGTTCGCGCCAGAGCCACTTGAGGGCGCCGGGATTGGGCCGATCCTGTGTGCGGCCGGACGTCCAATCGGGATACTCGACCTCGAAGAGATCGCCACACTCGGCGCAGCGAAAATCGGGTCGCGCGTCAGCGGCAGCAATGCGCTTGCCGCAGGAGAAGCAGCGGAGCTGGTGCAGATTGTCGTTCATTCCTACAGCTAGCCTATCAGCGCGGGGGGAGTTTTTGCTCGTCCCCAGTGCGCTGACAGCCTTCCACACGCTGGTAGGAGCGGCCCTTCAGCGGATTCGGCCTGATCGATGACAATGGAACTATGAATCCATGGATGGAAGTCTCGCTTGCCGACTACGAGGCGCACATGGCCTCTGCCGCAGTTGATCAGGCTACGGCACTCAGCGCACTGTTTGCGGAAGCCCTCGAATTGCGCAAGCCGGAATCGGTGGCCATTCTGGGCATAGCAGGCGGCAACGGCCTTGAGAGCATTGATTCCGGCTGCACTCACCGCATCGTCGGAATCGACCTGAACCCGGACTACCTGCAAGCTGCGCAGGCACGCTTCTCTGCTCTCCCGGGACTTGAGCTACACGCAATTGACCTGTCGCATGCCAAGGTCGCTCTGGAACCAGTCGCACTCGTCCATGCTGCGCTCATCTTCGAGCATGCCGGAACCGATGGTTGCCTCGAAAACGCTTTGGCTCTTGTCGCTTCGAATGGCGCATTTTCTGTCGTGCTCCAGATACCGGGTGAGACGAGTGCCAATGTGGGCGACAGTGGTGTCGAGTCCGTGAAGAAGTTTGCCGGGCACTTTTCGCTAATTGACCGTGGTGAATTCATCCATACGCTGGCCAATCGAGGCTTCGAACTCCGCCATGAAAAACTGCACCCTGTTCCGGCGGGCAAACAGCTATGGCTAGGGGTCTTCGTGCGTTCCTAGCTTTCGAACCCTAACAAGACGGGTTCGCGCTCCAGCCGCAGTCCAAAACGCGCTTCCACCGCAGCGCTGATTTCATCGGCAAGAGCGAGCACTTCCGCAGCGGTAGCATCTCCGCGGTTTGTGAGCGCTAGCGTGTGACGCGTCGAGATAGCAGCCCTGCCTCGCGCATATCCTTTGGTGAAACCCGCATGCTCTATCAGCCATGCGGCAGGAACTTTAACGCGCCCCGCGTTCTCCGGGCCGGAGCCGGCTGGAAAGCGCGGCGGGTCGGCGGAAGCAGCCTCGGCGATTCGGGGGAGATCGTCCTCTGAGACGACAGGGTTTTTGAAGAAGCTCCCTGCGCTCTGGCAATCCGGATCGCCATCGACGAGGAGCATCCCCTTCTTCTGGCGGATCTGACGAACTACCGCAGCGACCTCTGTGAGTGCGGGGGGCGATCCTGCGGTAAACGCGCGCTGCAGATCGATATAGCGGAGCGTTGGCGATGCATCCGGAGTGAGACGATAGTCCACCCGCGTGACGATGTGGCGCCCGCGATCAGCGGAGTTGAAGCGGCTGCGGCGATACGCGAAGCCACAGTCGGCAGCAGCAAATTCGGTAAAGGTTTCGGCAACAGTATCGAAGGCGCGAACGCGATCGATCGTCGAAGCAACTTCCTGACCGTAGGCGCCGACGTTCTGCACTGGAGTGCCGCCCACAGTGCCGGGGATGCCGGCAAGACACTCTAGACCCGCGCAGTTCGCTTCCACACTGTACTGCACGCACTGGTCCCAGTCTTCTCCTGCGGCGGCGGTAAGAACCGCCGAATCAACCAGGCTTGCGAGACTCATTCCGCGAAGCGCAATGTGCAGCACAAGGCCGGAAAAGCCCGCGTCAGAGACGAGCAGGTTGCTTCCCCCTCCCAGGACAAACAGTGGGAGTTGATGGCTCTTTGCCCAGGAGACAGCTTCGGCA
>DATMUN010000457.1:0-5919 GCA_035563895.1 Occallatibacter sp.
TGTCGCTCACGCGGTTCACATGCAGTGTGCCGTCCTTGGTCTCGAGCGTGACGCCTTCGGCGATCAGTGCGCTCACCTTGCCCTTCGGGCCTTCCACTAGAACCGTGTTGCCGTCCACCTTGTACTTCACGCCTGCCGGCAGTGCAATCGGCTTCTTTCCAATACGCGACATCGAATCAATCCTTCAGTTGGCTTGCGAGTCCCGAAGCGGCTCACGCCGTTTCGTTCCACTGCAGCCCTGGAGCAAGCTGCTCCAGCCAAACTTGAGTCGCTCCTACGAAGCCCGCCCAGACGCGCCGGAGGCGGCTGCCTGGACGGCAGGTCCTACCAGACTTCGCAGAGCACTTCGCCGCCCACGCCTTCTTTGCGCGCCTGGCGACCGGTCATCACGCCCTTCGGCGTGGTCATGATCGAGATACCCAGACCGCCCTGCACGCGCTTGATCTCGTCGCGGCCGATGTACACACGGCAGCCCGGACGCGATACACGCGCAAGGTCGCGGATGGCCGCTTCCGTTCCGCCGTACTTCAGGTACACGCGCAGAACCAGCTTGCCGTCTTCTTCCTGGGTCTTGTAGTTCGAGATGTAGCCCTCTTCCTTCAGAATGCGGGCAATCTCCGTCTTCAGCTTCGAAGCCGGCACATCCAGCTTCTGGTGACGCGCGCGGATTGCATTCCGGATACGCGCCAGAAAATCTGCAACAGGATCGGTCAGACTCATTCCTTCTCCTTCATCCCCCGTTCGCCCGGGCCCATTCAGCCTGCGGGAACCAGCGGGAATGTCATACCAGTGATCAGGTTTCAGTGAACAGGGATCAGATTCTCATCGTTCAGCCAGAAACCCGCACTTCGCACGGTCTTGCTGACCACTGATCACTGACAACTGTCGTTCTTACCAGCTCGACTTCACAACGCCGGGGATCTCGCCCTTCAGCGCCAGGCCACGGAAGCACAGACGGCATACGCCGAACTTCCGCAGATATCCCCGCGGACGCCCGCAGAGCTTGCACCGGTTGTGCTTGCGGCAGCTGAACTTCGGCTTCCGCGCGTCCTTCACTCTCTTTGCAGTGGTTGCCATAAATCCTCAATTCCTCGCTTACGCGCCCTGGCGGAACGGCATGCCGAAGGCCTTCAGCAGCGCACGCGCCGAATTGTCGTCCTGAGCCGTGGTCACGATCGTGATATTCATGCCCTTCAGCTTCTCCACCTTCGAGTAATCGATCTCAGGGAAGATCAGCTGATCGCGCAGGCCGAGCGTGTAGTTGCCGCGCCCGTCAAAGCTCTTCGTCGAAACGCCGCGGAAGTCGCGAACTCGCGGCAGCGCGGTCGAAATCAGGCGGTCCAGAAACTCATACGCCGTGTCATTGCGCAGCGTCACCATCGCACCGATCGACATACCCTCACGCACCTTGAAGGCGGCAATCGACTTCTTCGCCTTGGTGGTCACGGGCTTCTGTCCGGTGATCGCAGCCAGGTCGGCCACGAGAGGATCGAGCAGCTTGTTGTTCTGTGTCGCCTCGCCCAGACCCATGTTGATGACGATCTTCTCGAGCTTCGGCACTGCCATCGCGTTTTCGATCGCGAGTTCCTTCTTCAGCGCCTGCTTGATCTCTTTGTTGTACTTCTCTTTCAGCCGTGCTGCCATTTCTTTGCTCTCTTTCTTCCGGTGCCCGGAGTGGCCCGCCTGCAGCCGTTTACCGTTGCGGAAGGGTTATTAAACTTCGCCTATTTCTTCGTCGGCAGTTCCGTGCCGCACTTCTTGCACACACGCTGGCGGGTCGTGCCTTCGGTCTTGAAACCGACCTTGGCGACGCCGCAGGTGGAGCACACCAGCGCAACGTTCGACACCTGGATCGGCGACTCCTGCTCGGCAATGCCGCCCTTGGTGCGCTGTCCGCCCTTCGACGAAACCGTCTTCTTGATCACGCGCACGTGCTCCACCAGCACCGTCCCCTTGTCAGGGAAAGCGCGCAGCACACGGCCCGTCTTGCCGCGGTCGGCGCCCGTGAGCACCTTGACCGTATCGTTGCGATGAATGTTCAAACTCGCCATTTCTTCTCCAAACCTGCGGCTGGAAACCTAAACAACCTCAGGCGCCAGCGAAACGATCTTCAGAAACTTCTTCTCGCGCAGCTCGCGCGCCACCGGGCCGAACACGCGCGTGCCCACCGGCTCATGCGAGTCGTCGATCACCACTGCGGCGTTCTCGTCGAAGCGGATATACGTGCCGTCGCGCCGGCGATATTCCTTGCGCGTACGGACGATGACCGCCTTGACGACCTTGCCCTTCTTTACCGTACCGTCGGGCGAAGCTTCCTTCACCGCGGCCGTGATCACGTCGCCAAGCGAGGCCTTCTTGCCCAGGCCGCCGCCCAGCGGCAGAATCATCTGCAGCTTGCGCGCGCCGGAGTTATCGGCCACCGCGAGCATGGATCTCATTTGCACTGCCATTGGACTCTTCTCCTAACTCGCTTGCGCTTACTTCGCGGCTTCCACTTCGGTCACGCTGGCCGCTTCTTCAATCTGGCTCAGCGACGAGCGGCGGACGATCTCTTCGAGCGCCCAGCGCTTCAGCTTGCTCGTCGGCCGGGTCTCGCGGATGCGAACCACATCGCCCACGCGCGCCGAGTTCTGCTCGTCGTGCGCGTAGAACTTCTTCGAGCTCTTCATGATCTTCTTGTACTTCGGGTGCGCCTTGCGCATCTCGACTTCGACCACAATGGTCTTCTGCATCTTGGTCGAGACCACGCTCCCGACCTTCTCATTGCGCCGCGTTGCCGGCGCCTGCGTCGTTTCTGCTACCGCCGTCATTTACGGGCTCCCTTCTTTGCCTTCGGAGCCGCGGTTTCAGCCGCCGCGTCCTTCTTGGCGCCGCGGATCGAGAGCTCCCGCTCACGCGCCACGGTCTTGATCTGGGCGATCTCCTTGCGCAGCTCGCGGAGCTTCTTTACTCCGTCGTTCTGCCCCAGCGACACCTGGAAGCGCAGCCGGAACAGCTGCTCTGCTGCCGTCTTTTCCTGGTGCGCCAGTTCGGCGTCGCTCAAACTGCGAATCTTCTCGAGTTCCATCTCTTGGCTCCTGGCGGACCCAACGCTCATCGCGCCGGTCTCCGCTCGTTCTTTACTCTGCTGCCGGCGCTGCGGCGGCCTTCTCCACACCCGGGCGCTGCACGAACTTAGTCTTCAGCGGCAGCTTGTGCGACGCCAGGCGCATGGCCTCGGCCGCAACCTCGGGCGCCACGCCTTCCATCTCGAACAGGATCTTGCCCGGACGCACCACTGCCACCCAGTGGTCCAGCGCGCCCTTGCCCGAACCCATTCGGACTTCGGCCGGCTTCTTGGTGATCGGCTTGTCCGGGAACAGGCGCAGCCAGATCTTGCCACCGCGCTTGATAAAGCGCGTCATGGCGATACGGCTGGCTTCGATCTGCCGGTCGGTGATGTAACCGCACTCCATGACCTTCAGACCATACTCGCCAAACGACAGCGTCGAGCCACGCCACGCCTTACCGCGGCGCTTGCCCTTCTGCTGCTTGCGATACTTCACCTTCTTTGGCATCAACATAGCGAAACCCTCAAAACCAGTTCACAGTTCCGAGTTCTCAGTTCTCAGTTCTCGCGTCCACCGGGCCTGTGCCTCTGTGAACCAAGAACTGTGAACTGCGAACTTCCTAAAATACTGACGTTCCGACCGCGGGCGCCTGACGGCGCTTCTGCTCGTAGATGTCGCCGCGATAGATCCACGTCTTCACGCCGATCACGCCGTAGGTCGTGCTCGCTTCGGCAAAGCCGTAGTCGATATCCGCACGCAGCGTGTGCAGCGGCAGACGGCCCTGCAGATACCACTCCGAACGCGCGATTTCGTTGCCGTTCAGGCGGCCCGACACGCGGACTTTGATACCCTTGCAGCCGAAACGCAGCGCCGAGTCCACGCTCTTGCGCATCGCGCGGCGGAAGCTCACGCGCTTCTCAAGCTGCAGCGCGATATTCTCGGCCACCAGCTGCGCATCCAGCTCCGGCTTGTTCACCTCGATGATGTCGATGAACACGTCACGGTTGGTGCGCTTGCCCAGCTCCGCCTTCAGCTTCTCGATCTCGGCGCCCTTGCGGCCGATCACGATGCCCGGACGCGCGGTGCGGATCAGAAAGCGCAGCTTGTTGCCCGGACGCTCGATCTCCACCGAGCTTACGCCCGCGGCCTTGAGCTTGTCGCGCAACTCCGCCTTCAGCTTCACGTCCTCGACAAGGAGCTTGTCATAGTCGCGCTCAGAGAACCAGCGCGAACGCCACGGCTTGTTCACTCCCAGCCGGAATCCGTAAGGATGGACTTTCTGTCCCATGCTCTTTACCTCAATCCCTCTAGGCCTTTTTGGCGGCCTTCTTCTTAGGCGCCGCAGCAGCCTTCTTCGCCGCGGGCTTAGCAGCCTTCTTCACCGGCTTGGCTTCCGCCACCGGCTCCTCGGCCTTGGTCACCAGCTGGGCGCCGTTCGAGCGCTCGGCCACTGACACCACGATGTGCGCCAGCCTGCGCTGGTAGCGATACGCGCGGCCCATCGGGGCCGGACGGATGCGCTTCATGCGCGGGCCGTCGTTGGCCGCCGCCTGCTTCACGTACAGGTTATCGACATCCAGGTCGATCCCCTGCTCACCGGCCACATACTTCGCGTTGTCCACCGCGGAGGTGAGCAGCTTGTGAATCACCGGAGCGATCCGCTTCTTGGTGAACTGCGCCGTCTCCAGCGCCTCCTGCACCCCGCGGCCTTTGATCAAATCGAGCACCAGCCGCGCCTTCTGCGGCGACACGCGCTGAAACTTGGCCTCGGCCCGGTATTCCTTTGTCTCGACTGCCATTGGTCTGCCTTCCTCAATCTCGTGGCGCCCGGCGGCTCATCACCGCCGCGCCGAATCTCTACTTGGCCTTCGCGGCCGCCTCAGCCTTGCCGCTGGCCGTGTGGCCCTTGAACGTGCGCGTCGGAGCAAATTCACCCAGCTTGTGGCCCACCATGTTCTCGGTCACGTACACGGGAACGAACTTCTTGCCGTTGTGCACGGCGATGGTGTGCCCCACAAACTCGGGGAAGATGGTCGAGCGGCGCGACCAGGTCTTCACAACCTTCTTGTCGTTGGCCTTGTTGAGCACCTCTACCTTCACCATCAGGTGCTCGTCCACAAACGGACCCTTTTTCGTCGAACGTGCCATGTCTTCTCCGCTCCTCTACTTCGCTCGGCGGCTGACAATGAACACATCAGTCCGCTTGTTGTTGCGGGTCTTGTAGCCGCGCGTCGGCTGGCCCCACGGCGTCACAGGATGACGGCCGCCCGAGGTCTTACCCTCACCGCCGCCATGCGGGTGGTCAACCGGGTTCATGGTCACGCCGCGGTTGGTCGGGCGGATGCCCTTCCAGCGGTTGCGGCCTGCCTTGCCGATGGCCACGTTCTCGTGGTCGGTGTTGCCCACCTGGCCTACAGTCGCCATGCAATCCACCAGCACCCGGCGGGTCTCGCCGGAGGGCAGCTTCAGCAGCGCGTAATCGCCTTCCTTGGCTACCAGCTGTGCCTGCGCACCGGCCGAACGCGCCATCTGCGCGCCCTTGCCCGGACGCAGCTCAATCGCGTGCACCGTGGTACCGGCGGGAATGTTCTTGAGCGGCAGTGCGTTGCCGATCAGAATGTCGGCCTCGGGGCCGGAGCTGACCGTCGCACCCACCTTCAGCCCAACCGGCTGCAGGATATAGCGCTTCTCGCCGTCCGCGTAGTTGATCAGCGCGATGCGTGCCGAGCGGTTCGGATCGTACTCGATCGTCGCCACCTTGCCCGGAACACCGAACTTGTCGCGCTTGAAGTCGATCAGGCGCAGCTTCTGCTTGTGCCCGCCGCCATGGTGGCGGATGGTCAGGTCACCTGAGTTGCGGCGGCCGCCC
>DATMUN010000458.1:0-3981 GCA_035563895.1 Occallatibacter sp.
GTTCTCGGGGGTGATGGTGTCGACGTAGGCGTGCGCATCGGCGAAGGACTGCTTGAGAGCGGCGATGATCTCGGCGCGAGTCTTGAGCTTCTCGACATCGGCGCGGTTATCGACCATGGGCTTGGTGGGGTCGTGGAAGAAGTAGCCGTTGGCCTCGACTATGTGCTTGAGCTGGCCGGAGAAGCTGCGGACGCCTTTGAACTCGCCCGCGGTTGTGGGAGGGGCGAAGTCGAACTTGTCTTCGGGCATGGCTTCGGCTGCGTCGACGAACTGCTTTTCCATCATTGAGAGCAGCTTGTTGTAGACATGCGCAGGGGGCTGCGGCGTGCCGACGGCGGGCTTAGGTGCGTCTTGAGCGGCGGCGAGCGCCGGGGCAGCGAGACAACAGGCGAGAGCGAGGGAGGCGGCGATGCGCATGAGGAGTCTCCTTAGGCGGCTTGAGCCGCGTCGCTCACTGTAGCACAGGGGACATTGCACTGGAATCAACGATCAGTTGGCGGGGTAGAGACGGCCGTTGCGTACGTGGAAGCGATGGCCGCGCCAGACGATAGTGTCTGAGGCGAAGCCCGCGGCCCAGAGGGCGAAGGCGATCACATCGTTCAGCGGGAGAAGCCAGAGCGAGGGAAGGACCTGGTGGTCGGCGAGGATGAGTGCGCCTGCGGTCATGGCGACGGTGAGGCGGAGGAAGAAGGCGAGGCCGAGGAGCCAGAGGCTGAGGGGGCTGAGTCCGCTGGCGATGGCGTTGAGCAGGGCGAGTGCGAAGGTGTGCGTGAAGAGGAGGCCGATGTAGCCGCCGGGGCGGGCGTCGCGCACGGTGCGGAGCCAGCGGAGCTGGTGGTCGAAGAAGCTGCGCCAGTTGTATGCGGGCACGCTGGTTTCGACGACTTCATGACTGAGGACGATGCGGAAGCCGGAGCGGTCGACGCGTGCGCCGAGTTCGTAGTCGTCGGCGAGCTGATCGGCGAGGGCGGGGAATCCGCCGATGGCGTCGAGGGCCTGGCGGCGAACGGCGAGGGTGGAACCGAGGCCGTAGTGGAGGCCGCGCTCGAGGACCTTGGCGAGAAGCACGGAGGGCTGGAAGGCGGTGGAGATGGTGAGGGCTTCGAGGCGCGAGGCGAGTGTGCCGTGGGCGCGGCCGCGATAGAGAGCGGTGACGAGGCCGACGGGGCGCGCGGCAATACTCGGATTGGGCTCAGGGGCGGCGAAGCCGGCGATGATGCGCTCGAGGTAATGGGGCGAGACGGTGATGTCGGAGTCGTTGACGAGCAGGATCTCGTGCTGTGCGTGCGGGACGAGCTGGATGAGAGTGCTGACTTTGCCGTTGGTGCCGAGGTTCTGCGGGCACTCGACGAGGCGGATGGAGAGATTGGGGAACTCGCGCTGGAGGTCGAGGACTGCTGCGGCGGCGGGATCGGAGAGCGTTGAGACGCCGAAGAGGAGCTCGTAGCTGCCGGAATAGGTTTGGCGGCAGTGGGAGCGGAAGGCGTCGAGCATGCCGGGGTCGAGGCCCTTGAGGGATTTGAGGATGGTGATGCTGGGCGGAGGAGATACGACGGGGTGGCGATGCTCGCGGAGGAAGAGGCGGGCGGCGACCCAGGCGACGGCGAGGTAGCCGATGCTGGCGATGGCGAGCAGCGTGGTCAGTCCCTCGATGGCCAGCGCCAAGGTGTGTGGTGTCACGAGGGTTAGGATATCGCGCGGAGGTTCGCAGCGGCCGGAGATTGAGATGCGGCGAAGATGCAGGTGCGGCTCTGAGCCCTTTGACGAAACAGGCTGAGAGAAGCGGGAATCTTGCGGTAACTCATGCGATCCTTATGCCCTGATTGGGAGAATCATTTTCTCAATCAGTCACTCAAAATCCCCTTTTGCAAATCTGTTGATATTCGGCAGCTGGAGAATCGCAGCACAAAGGCTCTCTGTGTTCGCGGGAGTCTCGCATCTCAATTTCAATTTGAGGAATTCGAAAGACATGCAGAGTTCAAGCGGCCGCGAGAGATCGGATAACAGCACATCATCGAATGGCGTATCGCCCTGGCTTGGCGTTCAGATTCAAAAGATACTCGACGAAATCTACAACCGATTCAAGGACGTCGACGATGGCAGTGTTGCCACCTATATACCGGAGCTGGGGAAGGCAAATCCGAAGGATTTCGGCATCTGCATTGTGACGATGGAGGGCGAGATATTTACGGCGGGCGACTGCGAAACGGAGTTCACGATTCAGTCGATGTGCAAGCCGTTTGCATTTCAGATAGCGCTGGAGCAGCACGGCGCGGAGAAGACGCTGCAGCATGTGGGCGTGGAGCCGAGCGGCGAGGCGTTCAACTCGATTGAACTGGACCAGAAGACCGGGCGGCCCTTTAATCCGATGGTTAACGCCGGAGCTATAGCCGTTTCTTCGCTCATCAAGAAGGAGCCGGTTGAGGCGGGGATTGAAGCCTTTGTGACGAGGATGGGGAGGGCGGCGGGCCGCAAGCTGCGCATCGATGAATCGGTGCTGGCGTCAGAGACGGCCACGGGGAACCGGAATCGAGCGATTGCTTACATGCTGTTGAATGCCGGGATCATCGATGGGGGAGTTCAGGAGACTCTTCATCAGTACTTTGCGCAGTGCTCGATGCTGGTGAATTGCAAAGACCTGGCGATGATGGCAGCGACCCTGGCGAACATGGGCAACCAGCCGGTAACGGGCGAGGCTGTTTTCGACTTCCAGATCATCAAGTATGTAATGGCGGTGATGTTCAGCTGCGGCCTGTATGACTATGCGGGCAACTGGGCGTTTGAGGTGGGGCTTCCGGCCAAGAGCGGCGTGTCTGGCGGCATCTTTGGCGTTGTGAACCGGCAACTCGGCATTGCTGTGTATTCGCCGAAGCTGGATGCGCAGGGGAATAGTGTGCGCGGAATTCTGGCCTGCAAGGAGCTGGCGAACCATCTGGGACTGCACTCGTTCGACTTCAGCAACGTGGGTTCGAGCTTTATGCAGTGGCTGCTCTAGCCGATACGCGCCAGAACGCGCGAGTCTTGCTGGCTGGCAACGGCAGCTGAGGGTTTGCGGCGATTGACGAAAAGATTACGTGGCAAACGGCGTGTGGTTGGCGTAGACTCCCGTCGGCCAGCAATTCCCAGACTTCACCTGGCTAAATCACAACTGGAGGAAAAGGATGAACACGAGAACGTGGCGTGTCTCTGCGTGGTTGTGTGGGTTTACGGTGGCGTGCTTTTGCTCGATTGCGCTGAATGCACAGATGGCAGAGGTGAAAGAAAAGCCGGCGATGTATTCGTACATTGCATCGTGGGAGATTCCACGGGCGCACTGGGGCGAGATGGAGAAGTCGAACGCGGGGGACAAGGCGGTGCTGGAGAAGGCACTGGCCGACGGAACCCTTGTGGGATATGGGGACGATGAGGCGGCGGTTCATCAGCCGGGCAGCGGCACGCATGACAACTGGTGGTCGGCGATGTCGATAGCGGGGTTGATGAAGGTGCTGGAGGCGCTGAGTGCATCGGGAAGCTCGACTACGCCGGTGCTGGAAAGCGCGACGAAGCACTGGGACGACATCATGGTGAGCCGGTACTACAACTGGCGCTCGGGCTCGTACAAAGGCGCGTACACGAGGGTAGCGTCGTACAAGCTGAAGGCCGATGCGCCGGACGATGCGCTGGACACGCTGAGCAAGCAGATGGTGGCGCCGCTCCTGGAGAAGTTGCTGGCGGATGGCACGATTCTGGAATACGAGATCGACACGCAGGCCATCCACACGACCGATCCGAGCAGGTTCTGGATTATCTATGTTTCGCAGAGCGCGGAAGGGCTGGACAAGGTGAATGCGGCGATCCGAGAGATGGCGAAGCAGCAGCCGCTGCACGGTTCGGCGTTCGGCGCGTTGACTGACTCGAGCGATCATCGCGACGAGTTGATTCGCGGTGAGGGCGCGTTCAAGTAGGTTGATTGCTGTTTGATGTAGACGGAACGCGGCGGCG
>DATMUN010000459.1:0-3758 GCA_035563895.1 Occallatibacter sp.
CTCGTAATCGCCTTCCAGCTCACTGATTTTCGCATTGTCGGCGGTGCCGATCTTGAGGAAAAACTGGTCGTTCTGCGGATCGCGCGTAATCTGCACCTGAATTTTCTGGTTTTTTCCGACAGACTTTTTCGCGAGTGCGAACGGTTGTGCGTAGAACTTCTGAGGAATTGCAAAGTCGCGGAGCTTCTGGCTTTCCTGTTCCCAACAGAGCAGTGTCCACACCTCATAGGAACGGTTTGGGATCTCAAAGTGCCAGGTGTGCGGCTCGGATGAGTCTTCGCGTGCGGTCGAGACAAACACGCGCTTTTTCTTCGCTGTGAGGAAAGGCTCTTCCAATTCGCGATCCAAGGTGGTGAAGACGCGATTGCTTTCCTGGGCCAGAGAAACATCGCGCGGTACGAGGTTGGCATGCCAGTAATCGCGCAGCAGCTTAGAGCGCTGATCACCGGGCAAGTTCCACCAGTCGAGGCGTTTGCTCAGGTCCCGGAGATCGTGTCCTTCTCTTTCCGGAGAGACGAAGTAGCGGCGAACCGATCCCAGGTCATGCGAGAGATTGAATACCTCGCGCACGGCGGTCATCGTCTGCTCAGCCCGCATGGCAGCCTTCTTCGATTGCTCGCGCAGCATCTCCCAAGTCACGTCAATCTTGGACTCAAGGCTCATGCGCTTCTCGAAAATTGGCTTGATCAGGTCACAAACCGCGTCCGCAGCGTCCACCTTGCAGAATTCGCAGCGCATTGTGGCAGTGCGGCATCCGTGTTGCGTGGCTGCCAGCACCTCTGGCGAACTGAACACCTTGTGCAGGTCGCCTACAGGGCAAAGGTCGGGATCGCCCGGGTCAGTTTGCCGGATGCGCTGACCGTTCGTGGACATCTCGGCGATCTTCTTGGCGACGAGGGCCGGCTCTTCTGTGAGACCGATCGTGTTTCCGTAGCTCTTTGACATCTTGCGGCCATCGGTTCCGGTCAGTTTGGGAGAAGGTGTCAGCAGCGCCTCAGGTTCCGGGAAGACCGGCGTCTTGTACATCGAGTTAAAGCGGCGCGCAACTTCGCGCGTGAGCTCGACGTGCGCGGTCTGATCCTGGCCGACCGGCACGTATTGCGCCTGATAGAGCAGAATGTCGGAGGACATCAGAACCGGGTAGCCGAGGAATCCGTAAGTCGATAGATCCTTGTTGGTCAGATTCTCCTGCTGTTCCTTGTAGGTCGGTACGCGCTCCAGCCACCCGAGGGGCGTCATCATCGAGATCAGCAGATGTAACTCAGCGTGCTGCAGGACGTGGCTCTGGATGAAGATTGTCGATTTTTCCGGATCAAGCCCGGCCGCGAGCCAGTCGAGAACCATGTCCACGGTATTGAGCTTCACGCGACTGGTGTCCGCGTAGTCCGAGGTCAGCGCGTGCCAGTCGGCGATGAAGAAGTAGCACTCGTACTGGCCGGAGTCCTGCAGCTTGACCCAGTTGGCCAAGGCACCCATGTAGTTGCCGAGGTGCAGTTTGCCGGTGGGGCGCATGCCGCTGAGAACGCGCGGACGGGAGGTTGCGGAAGCTTGGTCGGACATTGTGCTGATCGATTCCAGGGAGATGCTGAGAAAAAGTATGTCGCGCTTTGAGCCTAGCGCAAAGCGCGACTCGTTCTATTGTAGCGGCCTGCGGGGCTCAGGCGTTGGCCAGCACCGCTCCCACCACGTGAAGAGCCGGGCCGATGAGGATGCGCAGTACGGTGCCGCCGATGGTCATCATGAGGAACAGGCTCAGGAAGTAGGGAATGCGGTCGTAGACCTGCACGGCGCCGTAGGGCAGGGCGTTGCGCAGCAGGTGGCTGCCGTCGAGCGGCGGAATGGGCAGCAGGTTGAAGAAGAAGAGCGAGAGGTTCACGTTGATGGCCAGCACCGCCAGCAGTGTGATGGCCTGCGTGGCTGAACCAACGCCGTCGATCAACTGGCCGCTGAAGGTGTAGATCACAACTGCGCGTCCGCCGGGGGCCAAGTGCTCGATGGCGAGCAGGACGACGACCGAGATGAGAACCAACAGGAAGTTGGAGAACGGTCCGGCCAGCGTGACGAGGTTTTCATCGCGGCGAATCTTGCGAAAGTTGCGGGTGATGATTGGCGTGGGCTTGGCCCAGCCGATGAGGATGCGTCCGAGCATCCCCAGCCCGATCATCGGCCCGAAGATGCCGATTGCGGGAATGAGCAGAGTGCCGATGGGGTCCACGTGCATGGCGGGGTTGAGCGTGACGCGGCCCTGCATGCGGGCGGTCTGGTCGCCCAGCCGCGAGGCCATCCACGCGTGGGCGCACTCGTGGAAGCTGAGAGAAAACAACAGCAGAACAAACTCGAAGACGCCAACCAGGAACTCAATTGACTGCAATTAGGTACTCCCGTGAATGAAAGGTCAGGGTAGCATGTGGGGCTTTTGGGTTGTCACGGCTGGGGAACAATCTGGCGCGTTAGGATGTCTAACGCATTTAGAGACATCTAGCAGTCGGATTCCAGACAAAAGGAGAGCGGGATGAGGTTCTGGACGAGTGTGGCGATTCTGTGTCTTGCCGGAGCGATGGGTGTTGCGCAGGATAACGATGCTGCAAAGGCAAACCAACTGTGGCAGGACGGCAAACGGCTGGAGGCGCTGCCGCTTTATGAGGAACTGGCGAAGGCACATCCGAGCGAGTGGCTCTACGCAGAGCGGTTGGCGGTAGCGCTGGAGGTAAAAGCGCAGCATACCGAGGACGCGGCGGAGAGGAAGGCGCTGCTGGTACGCATGAGAGACATCGCCAAACACGCCGTAGAAGCGGGCGATCCAAACTACTATGTGCAACTCATGGCGAACACGGACCCGAATGCTCTGATGACAGCCGGGGAAGGCGCGGCTGGGGCGCTGATGAAGGAGGCGGAGAAAGCTTTCGGCACGGGCGATTATCCGACGGCGCTGGCGAAGTATTCCGCAGCGGCAGACGCCGACCCCAAGCTCTATGAGGCGCCCCTGTATGCGGGCGACACCGCCTATTCGCAGAAGGATCTGACGACGGCAGCGAAGTGGTTCGCACGGGCCATTGAAGTGGATCCCAATCGAGAGACTGCGTACCGCTACTGGGGAGATGCGATCTTCCGCTACGGCAACGATCCGATGGCCGCGCGGGAGAAGTTCATTCAGGCCATTGTGGCGGAGCCGTACAACCGCCTCGCCTGGCAGGGCCTTCAGCAGTGGGCACAGGTGGAGAAGGCCGTTATTCTGGCGCCGAAGATCGATAGACCGGCGGGACCGACCACCGATACATCGAAGCCGAACGCGATCAACATCACCATCGATCCGGGAATGACCGACGACAAGAAGAGCCCCGGCGCGTCAGCGTGGATGATGTACTCGCTGATGCGGGCGAGCTACCAGGTGGAGACCTTCAAAAAGGACTATCCGGATGAGAAGCAGTACCGGCACAGCCTCAAAGAAGAAGATATGGCGCTGGGAGTGGTGGCGGAGAGTCTTGAAGACAAAAAGGTCAAGCAGAACAAGCTAGACGAGAGCCTGCGCAACCTTCTCGACCTGAAGAAGGCCGGGATGCTCGACTGCTGGATCCTGATCAGCGCGGCAGACCAGGGGATCGCGCAGGACTACGCTGCATACCGCAAGGAGCATCGGCAGCAACTGTACGACTATCTTGACCACTACGTGGTGCACGGCGGGATGAACCCGCAACGGTAAATCTAGTCGCGCAGAGTGGGGAAGTTGCCTACGACTGCGTCCGGTTGAATATGCGATC
>DATMUN010000460.1:0-3842 GCA_035563895.1 Occallatibacter sp.
ATGGAGGAGTATTACGAATCGATCGACGTGGTGAAGCGGGATGATGTCAGAGCATTGCGGCGCATCTTACGAGAGCCGCATGGTGCGCTTTGGGTGGCGAGTCTCGACGGTAAGCCAATGGGTTGCGTGATGCTGCGTGCCTTGCCGCAACGTGCGGAAGCGGCGGAATGCAAACGGTTGTACGTACGTCCCGAGGCGCGCGGACATGGCATAGCAAATGCGTTGATGGATGAAGTGGAAGCCTATGTGCGCGGAGAGAGGCTACGCTGGCTTTATCTGGATACCTTCGAGGGGCTGAAGGCTGCCGTGGCGCTCTACCGGAAACGCGGCTATGTGTCGTGCGCGCGCTACAACGACAACCCGCAGGCAACGCTCTTCATGCGTAAGCGCCTGTAGGGCATGCGGAGAGCGGGGTGCGCTAAACTGACTTGTGATGCGGGTCTTCGGGATCGACTGCGGAACAGAGATTACCGGGTTTGGCGTGGTGGAGTCGAGCGATACGGGCCGCGAACCTCGGCTGGAGTGTTGCACGCTTGGCACCGTCCGGCTAAACAAGACAAAGCCACTTCCTCAGCGTTTGCAGCAGGTGTATCGCGAGCTGACAGCGGAGATCGAGCGATGGCAGCCGGAGGTGGTTGCGGTCGAAGAGGTCTTTTACTCGGTGAATGCCAAGTCTGCGTTGAAGTTGGGGCAGGTGAGAGGCGTGGCGCTGTTGGCGGCCGCTTCGCTGGGGGTTCCGGTGGCGGAGTATGCGCCGCTGAAGATCAAGTCGAGCGTGGTGGGCTACGGGTTGGCGAAGAAGGAACAGGTGCAGTTCATGGTGGCTCGACTGCTGAATCTGGATCGGTTGCCGGAGCCGCCGGATGCTGCGGACGCTTTGGCAGTCGCGATTTGCCACATTCACACTGCGCAGACACTGATGCAACAAGGGGCCAGGCGATGAGGCCGGTGTGGCTTGCTTTGATCGCCGCTGTCCTGTCGCTCCAGGCGCTGGGAGAGCCTGGGCCGTCGCTGCGCATCGAGTTCTCCAATCCGTCGATTATTCCCGCGAACTGGACGCTGGTGCTTTACCCGAATGGTACGGGGCACTTCCACTCCGAGCGAGGGAGTGCGCCGACTCCTACGCCCAGTATCGAACCTGTGACGGTCGACCGGGATGTGCAGTTGGATTCAGGGTTTGCTGCGAAGGCATTCGAGGTGGTCCGGCGTCATAACCTGTTGCGTGGGGAGCAGTGTGACAGTCATCTGAAGGTCGCATTCCAGGGGTGGAAGAAGCTTATCTACAGTGGGCCGGACGGGATCGGGAGTTGTGAGTTTAACTTTTCCAAAATTAAGGAAATACAGGGATTAGGCGATTCTATGGTCGCGGTGGCCTCGACTATTGTGGAAGGCGCCCGGGTGGAGATGTTGCTGCAGCACGATCCGCTGGGGCTGGACCAGGCACTCGAGTACATCCAGCAGGGTGCGGCCGACGGACGCCTGCAACAGGTGTGCGTGATCCAAGATATTCTCCGCCGGCTTGAGAGCGATCCGGCGGTGATGGAACGGGTGCGCAAGCGGGCACGGACGCTGCTGGCGGGGCTGGAAAAATAACCAGTATTCAGCGATTTTCGCGAGACTTTCGCAATGCCGCGGGTGTCTAATTCGTAGCTAGGCCGTAGTAGGTTGTGACTAACTTTGCTGGTCAACAGAACTACGGAAGGCGGGGCCCCATGAACAGCGATGAAATGGCGCGGGAGAAGAGTCGGACGGACTGGCTTCGGCGTACGTTGACAGCCGTTGCGGTTCTAGCGCTGACGACCTGTGCAGCAGCACAACCGGGTGAGCGCGCAGCCCGGCTAAGTGATGTAGATGGCCAGGTTCAGCTTTCGCTCAACAACCAGGTGCTGGCTTCGACTGCCCCGGCAAACACTCCGATGTTTGAAGGCACCCGTGTGACCACGGCGGATGACGGCCGTGCAGAGATTCAGTTCGATGACGGAAGTGTCGTCCGGTTGTCGCCGAACAGCTCTGCCACGTTGTCGGTTCTTCGGCAGCAGGGAACGGGGATGCAGACCGAGCTTCAACTGGAGAACGGTCTGGCGTACTTTGAACTGCAGGGGATGCCGTCTTCAGGCAGTTTCCTGATTCGCTTTGGAGTCAATACGGTGAGCGCAAGCGGTTTCACGGTGTTCAGGCTCGATATGGATAATCCGCCGGGAGCGCTGGCAGTATTCTCTGGCAACGCGCATCTTGAAAATCAGGCCTCGCTTGCGCTGGATCTTCATGGCGGCGAAAGTGCCCGGCTGAATCCTGGCGATCCGACGAATTACATCTTGTCGGAGTCGATTGAGCCGAACTCGTGGGATGCATGGAATTCCGATCGTGACCAGCAGCTGAGCGCGCAGGAAGCGCAGCGGACGCAGGCTACGACGAATGTCCCCAACCCGGCGAACCTGGCATGGAGTGACCTGGACGCTAATGGGAACTGGTATAACATGCCCGGACAGGGATATGTCTGGTCGCCGTATGCGGCTGGCGCTTCCGGATGGAGTCCGTATGGCTGCGGTTACTGGGTGATGACGCAGTACGGCTACGCGTGGGCATCGTGCGAGCCGTGGGGCTTTCTGCCATATGCAGGCGGTGCGTGGGGCTTCTATGACGGTCTTGGCTGGGCCTGGTCTCCTGGTGGCGGCGGCTGGTGGTGGAACACCGGCGTTTGGACTCCGACGGTGGTCAGCAGCTCGTTCCACTACTCGGTTCCGAAACGCCCGCACGGCGGACCAATTGCGCCCGGGCATGGAAATCCGGGGCAGACACCCACGGTGGTAGCAGTGAATCGCTTCCACTCGGATGGGAATGTAACTCCTATCCATCCGCGCGGCATCCCAGTGACGATTGCTGGTACAACGGTGCAGCCGCTGCGTCCTGTTGCCGTTGGCACAACGAGCCGTTCGCATCATCCGGGAGTTGGCGTGGTCTACACGGCGCCTCCGACGATGCGTTCTGGCGTGGTTACAGCGCCCGTGAATGGCTTTGCGGGCGGGCAGGCAAGCGTGCGTCCGGTGTATCAGCCTGCACAGGGGAACGGAATGAACGGCATGCCAACGATGGGCGGGGTGAGTGCGCCAATGGGTGGCCGTTCCACGATGCCTTCGTCGGGTGCGATGATGCCGGGTGGACGGTCGACCTTCAGCGGCGGCTCGACGATTACCGTGAATCACGGATCGACGGGCGGCACGCATTCAGGCGGAGTCTCGGCACCTTCAGGTGGTGGCGGCGGATCGGTCCATAGTGGCGGCGGCGCTTCGTTTGGCGGCGGTGGCGGAGGCGCCGTACACAGTGGCGGAGGCAGCAGTGGTGGCGGCGGTGGCGGTTCCTCGCGCCACTAAATTGCAATTGGGATAGGGCAAGGGCCGCAAAGCACGGAGCTTTGCGGCCTTTTGCTTTCAGTGGGCCTGGACTGTATGCGGTGGAATTGGGTTGCTGTGCGTGGTGGCACGAAGCGCTTTCCACAGATCGGCGAAGGTCTCAATCGAGACGGCTTCGGCGCGTGCCTGAGCGTCGATACCGGCCAGTTCCAATGCCGTCGCGACCTGTTCCGGGTCGAGGCTAGCAGCGCGCAGGTTATTTGCGAGGGTCTTGCGTTTTTGTGCGAACGACTTGCGAACGAGGTCGAGGAAGCTGGCCTCTTCCACTCCGAGTTCGGCGAAACGCGGAGCGAAGCGCCAACGGATTACGGTGGAGTGGACCTCGGGCGGAGGCGAGAAGGCCTCGGGCGGGAGTGTAAAAAGGCGTTCGACGGGGCCATACATCTGTGCCGTGATGGAGAGCAGGCCGTAGTCGCGCGAGCCGGGCTCGGC
>DATMUN010000461.1:0-3560 GCA_035563895.1 Occallatibacter sp.
AGACGCGCGCCTTGCTTAGCCTGCACCGCTCGCCACAGCGCCACCGCGGCAAGCGTGAGCGGCACGCCGATGGCTGTCTCCTTGGCGAGAGCCGCCGCCATGAACCACAACATGGCGCGCACGGGGCGGCGATCCTCCTCCGGCAGCGTGTACACCAGCCCCCACAGCGTGCACGTGGCGGCGAAGATATCGGCATGGGCCAGCGTGCTCTGCGCGAACCAGACGGGATAGAGCGCCGTGAGTACAACGGTCCAGAAGGCCGCCGTAAGCGAGTGTGTGAGCTTGTGGGCCAGCCGCCAGACAGCAAGCAGGCCAAGCGAGGCCGCCACCAGCACCGCCTCGCGCGTCACCTCGGGATCAAAGCCGGAGAGCTTCCACCAGAGCGCCAGGTAGACACTCGGCAGCGGCGGATGCGCGTTGCTCAGCGTTGTGCTTGGAATCAGCGAGCCAGTGCGGAAGAAATCCCACGCCGCCGGGATGTAGTACCCCGCCTCGTCCCAGTAGTAGGGCAGACGCAGCAGGTTGGCGTGCGTAGCGTAGAGCGCTACGAAGATAACCGGAAAGATCATCCATATCGGAAACGGACGGTCCCGGCGCGGCTCCAGCAGCTCTCTCAGGCGCACTGTATCGTCTCCCGCCTCGCGCCATCGTCCATTAGTTCACCGGCCCCTGCGGAAACCCCGGCCCCGGCTGCGGCTCCAGATTCAGCTCGCCAAAGGCCTGCTCATACTGCGCCAGGTTCTGGCCCAGCACATTCCACAACGCCTTGGCCTGCTGAGGGCTCAGGAAGACCGATGCGTGATTGGTGATGTTGACCTGATCGGGGCTGTCGCTCGAGGCGCGGCCGAAGATCAGCTGGAAATCCCACACGCTGACGCGCACTTGCACGCTGTTGGCGTAGGTTTCGCGGTAGTCTGGGCCCTGGGCCAGGTTCACTTGCGGCTGCTGCGGGTTTGTTGGACTCATGTTCCTCAGATTATCCCGTATGACCGCCTTCCGGCATGGTGCAAAACCCGCCGCGGCCGGAACGTTGGCGCGGACATGCAAAAAGAAGACGGCCGACCCCAAAGGACCCGGCCGTCGCAATCGGTTTTCAAGCCTACTTCTTGGGCTTCGCGGCCTGCTTTGCGATTACCAGGTCGACGATCTTGGCGTAGGTGGCCGCCGGAACGATGTTCTTCGACTTCAACTGCGTCTTGTTCGCATACGGCCGGCCGTCGATGATCTTCTGAGCATAGACATCGCCGACACCGGGAAGCGCCTTCAGCTGGTCCTTGGTTGCCGCGTTCAGGTCAACGAGCGCGGCTGCGGGCTGTTTGGCTGCGGATTTTGCGGGCTGCGCCGCGGCTGCCTTTGCCGGGGCTTTGGCGGGGGTGGCTGGCTGCTGCGCCATTGCTGGCAGAGCGTTGAACAGAACAAGCGCTGCCAGTGTAAAGATGGGGGCAATCCGTACTTTCAGCATGGGTAGCCTTTCCTGTCATCCAAGTATGACTCGGATGGAGTTGGATGATGCGGGCAGATGATAGCAGCGGACCGGGCGCACTGCCTAGAGTTTGTTATTAACTTTCGCGCAAGTGGCGCTGAGGGCAAATCGCTCTCCCTGCTTCAAAGTGCGCCCTTTGTTCGCAGTACCCGCTTATAATCCGCTCAAGCTATGCCGAACGCACTTCGCCGCATCTTCAGCTTCCCTGCCATGCTCATGGTGGCGCTGTTCTGCTCGCCATTCTTCGCTTCGCTCGACGTGCAGTCCGGGCGCGGCCTCATGCGCGACCCAGACATCTGGTGGCACATCCGCAACGCTGAGGTGCTGCTCTCGACCCACCACTTCATCCGCGCGGAAGCCTTCTCCTTCAGTACCCCGGGGCAACCGTGGATTAACTTCGAGTGGCTGTCGGAGATCCCCTACTACCTGGGCTTCAAGGCATTGGGAGATCGCGGTCTGTTCTTCGTAATGCTCACCGCCGTCGAGCTCGTGATTGCCGGCGTACTGTTCCTCTGCTACCGCCGCACGCGCGACTTTAAGGCGTCCTTCCTCGCTACGTGGATTGCGGTGCTGTTCGCCTCCATCAGCATCGGACTGCGTACACTGCTTTTTGGCTGGCTCTGTTTCCTTGTGGAGATGTTCCTCATCGAGGAGTTCCGCAAAGGCCGCGACCGCATCTGGCTTCTTCCGTCGCTGTTCGCGTTGTGGATCAACCTGCACGCGACCTGGATCGTCGGCCTCGCGTTCTACGTCCTCTTCATCGCATCGGGTCTGGCCGACGGCTCGTGGGGAAGCATTGAAGCTGTGCGGTGGACGCCGCAACAGTTGCGAAAGCTGGCCCTGGTTGGCGCTGCCAGCGTCGCCATGCTCTTCGTTAATCCATACGGCTGGCAGCTGGTCGCTTATCCAGTCAGGATCGTCCTGGCATCGGGAGCCGCCGGAATTGAACCCGAGGAGTGGCGCAGCGTTGACTTTCAGACCTTTCACGGTCTGCTTCTGTACGTGGTGGTAGCGCTGCTGCTGGTGCTTACGCTGGCACGAAAGCGCACGTGGCGTCTGCAGGATCTCCTCTTCGCCATGCTTGCCGTCTTTGCAGCGCTCCAGCACAGGCGTTTCCTGTTTCTGGCTGGAATCGTCCTGTGCCCCATCCTTGCTGAAGACCTGGCAGGCGTGGTGTTCTCCCCTTACGACCGGGAACAAAACAAGCCGCTCCTCAACGCAGCAGTGATGGCTGCGTTTATAGCGTTCGCCATCTTCCACACACCCACATCGACTCAGTTGCAATCTGCGGAAGGACTCTACTTTCCGGTTGACGCTGTGCCCGAACTGGACCGCTGCTGCAAAGGGGGGCGCCTGTTCAACCACTACGAGTGGGGCGGTTACCTGATCTGGCACGCGCGTCAGACGCCGGTCTTCATTGACACTCGCGGCGACGTCTTCGGGGAACACGGCGTGTTCGATGACTACATCAACGCCGTTTCGTTGAAGGGATCGACCGCCATCCTTGACCGCAACCGCATCGATTCCGCGCTGTTGCCTGTCAACACACCGCTGGCGTATCTACTGAAGCGCACGCCGGGCTGGAACGTGCAATACGAAGACCCGTTCGCAGTACTTTTTGTTCGCAGCCGTGAGGGCACGCAAGCGCAGACCCACCCTTGATACAGGACGCTGTTCTCTGGCTCTCTATTTCAGTTCGGGGATTCTTGCGCGATGTTGGTGCGGAAGGCGGGACTTGAACCCGCAAGCCTTTCGGCGCTAGCTCCTAAGGCTAGTGTGTTTGCCATTTCACCACTTCCGCACTGGCTTCCTCCAGTTTAGGGGCGCTTTGCCTGCGAAGCAACTTTATGCAATCCCATAGGCTCGCGCGCAAGTGCCGCCCAGCACCTCGGACTGCTCCATTTCCGTGAGCCGGGCGATGAAGTCGCGCACGATGCCGGTTATCTGTGCGTAGCTGCCGCCGGCCAGGCAAACGGGCCAGTCGGAGCCGATCATCAGGCGTCGCGACCCGAAGGCCTCAAGCGCAACCTCAAGATATGGCACGAAATCGGCCTGCTTCCATCCCTGCATCTGCGCC
>DATMUN010000462.1:0-2846 GCA_035563895.1 Occallatibacter sp.
CCCGCCCGTAAAGTGACCATGCTCCCACGGGTGATCCATGTGCAGCCGCACGTCGTCGCGGCCCGTGTCGTGGCCCACCCACACCTTGCCCTTGTCCACATGCGGCGTATCAGGATGTCCCGGCTTGTCACTGAAATTCCGCGGTGCCTGGCCCTTCTCCGGCCCCACCGCACGCGGCGTTCCGTGGTAAGCCGACGGCCCATGCGAGGGCGGCTTCTGCTCGCCTCCCGGCCGATCCGGTCGCTGCGCAAAGAGCGGCACAGCAGCAACAAGCAGAGCTGCAAATACAAACCTGAGTGCCTTCATTCAAGACCTCCTTCGCTCGTCTCGGACGCTGCGCCCGGCGAGGTGTTTCCTGTTAGATGCAACCCGGACGCACAGGGAAAGTCGCATCCGGAGTCCTGGCATGTCCTGCTTTCAAAGACTTATACCTCGCGCACAAAGTTTCATCTCTATCTCTGTGCCGGGTGCCCCCGGTCCCTCGCCTTTGGGGACCGGGGATGCCCCCTACATCCATGCCACTCCAAAAACGCAACGGGCGGGAGCTCCAAAGCCCCCGCCCCTCCATGAACACGCTGTTCTTTGCTCTACGCGACAACCGCCGGATACCGCCGCCACGCATACAGCGGGAACTGATCCGCCAGCTCCGCCACCGCACCGCGCAGCCTCTCGAGCGCTGCATCGTCGTTGCGCTTCTCCAGCGCCTCGGCAATCCACGCGCCAATCTGCCGCATCTCCGCTTCCTTCATTCCGCGCGTCGTCAGTGCCGGCGTGCCAATGCGAATGCCCGAGGGCTTCAGCGGTGGATTCGTGTCATACGGAATCGTGTTCTTGTTCACCGTGATCCCCGCCTTACCCAGCGCCGTCTCGGCCTCCGAGCCCAGAATCCCCTTCTCGAACACATCCACCAGCATCAGGTGGTTGTCGGTTCCGCCGGAGACGAGCCGGAAGCCCTTCTCCTGCAGCGTGGTCGCCAGCACCTTCGCGTTCGCCACAATCTGCTGCGCATACGTCTTGAACTCCGGCTGCAGCGCCTCTTTGAACGCCACCGCCTTCGCCGCAACGATGTGCACCAACGGCCCGCCCTGCTGCCCCGGAAAGACGGCCATGTCGATCGCCTTGCCCAGTGTCTGTTCCGGCTTCTCGCCAATCTGGATGTTCTTGCCCGCCAGAATCAGCCCCGCGCGTGGCCCACGCAGCGTCTTGTGCGTCGTCGTCGTCGTAATGTGCGCATGCGGCACCGGCGAGGGATGCGCACCGCCCGCCACGAGGCCCGCGATGTGCGCCATATCGAAGATGTAGTACGCGCCCACCTTGTCGGCAATCTGCCGCATCCGCTCAAAGTCCCACAGCCGCGGATACGCACTCGCGCCGCCAATGATCGCCTTCGGCTTCTCGCGCAGCGCAATCGCCTCCAACTCGTCGTAGTCGATCGTCTCCGTATCGCGCCGCACCGTGTAGAAGGTGGTGCGATAGAGCTTGCCGCTGAAGCTGAGCTTATGTCCGTGAGTCAGGTGCCCGCCGTGCGCAAGGTCCAGGCCCAGAATCGTGTCCCCGGCCTTCAGCACCGCCATGTACGCGCCCGCATTCGCCTGCGAGCCGGAGTGCGGCTGCACGTTGGCAAACTCCGCGCCAAACAGCTGCTTCACGCGGTCGCGCGCCAGGTTCTCCACCACGTCCGTGAACTCGCAGCCGCCGTAGTAGCGCCGTCCCGGATATCCCTCGGCATACTTGTTCGTAAACACCGAGCCCGCCGCCTCCAGCACCGCCTCGGAGACGAAGTTTTCGCTGGCAATCATCTCCAGCCCCTCGTGCTGGCGCAGCGTTTCGTGTTCAAGAGCCGCAGCGACCTCAGGGTCAGCCTGGGCAAGCGTCAAAGACATGGGATCACTCATACCTTCGATGATAGGCCATCGTCGTCTCCCACCACAGCCCAAAAGCCTGCCGCTCCCCCAGCCACCTCAAAACCCACGAGCGTTCCTGCTTTACTGCACAGGCACAGGAAACAGGTTCACCTTCGCGTCCGCAATCACCGCAAGCTGCGCACCGTCCGGCGAAAGCGCGTAAGCTCCGCGGCTTGGCGGAGGAGCCTGAAGACGCACAGAGGTTAACTTGCGCCCGTCGCTGGACTGAAAGACGCGCACCTCCTCATAGTCGAGGTCCGTTCCGTGAAACACCGTCCCACGCACTACGAACTGCGTGGTGTGGACAATGTTAACGGCAAACGCGCGTCCGTTGCCCTGCGCAGATTGCCCGATCACCTGCGGGTCCATCTGCCCTCGCAGCAGCACCTTACCATCGGGCCTCAGAACGCGATACTCATGCGCGCCCATATTCAGCGCGCAGGTCGCAACCAGAAGCAGATCCGGTGCGAAACTCGACACCTCAGGAATGCAGGCAGATGAGAATCGTGCGATGGTCCTCGTTTCGCCGTTCCACGGCGCCAGCGTCAGCCTGTACCGCTTGTCCGGCTTGGCGAACAGTTGCACCTGCCCCTCGTTAAGCAAAGCAGGCGGAATGATCACAGAGGAAGTCGTGGTCTGCGCAACTGTCTGGAAGTCCTTGTTGAGCACGCGAATCTCAACATTCTCCGGCGGCTCTGAGCCCAGGCTTTCCCGTAGCTGTGCGTGCTGCTCCTGCGTGTGCGCCTCGTGCAGGAGGGCGATCGCCACCAGGTTGCCATCGGGCGAGAGCCGCACAAAGGCAAGCGGACCGTCGAGCGGAATGTGCCGTTCGATCTCCATGTTCTCGCGATAGATTCTGAGCTCGTTGCCCACATGAACGAGAACGCGCCCGCCAGAAAGCTGCCACATGAACTCTCCGGTGTCGGGAAGGAACCAGTCGGC
>DATMUN010000463.1:0-4728 GCA_035563895.1 Occallatibacter sp.
TGCCGTTTGGACGGAACGGGGAGGGGAAGGTCAACGGGGGAATAGAGATCAGAGGGCAGAGAACGGAGATCAGTGACTAGGGGCTGGGGGACAGGGATGGAGGGCATCAGGGGCTGCAGCGGTATTGGAAGTGGCGCAGAATGCTGCAAGGCCGGAGATATGTGGGAGCTAACGCTCCGTCTGATCCCCGGCCCTGTGGGTAGCTACAGGCTAATTTCTGCTACCAGACGCGGCAGGACTTTACGGGCGTCATGGGCTGGCCCTGCTTGCAACCAAAGGCTTTGCCGAACTCGTCGAAGTTCTGCACGGAGCCGTTGACGCGCCATTTGCCGGGCGAATGCGGATCGACCAGTGCGAGCTGGCGGGAGAGCTGCTCGGTCTGGTTCTGGCACCATACCTGGGCGAAGCCGATGAAGTAGCGCTGCGCCTCGGTGTAGCCGTCGATCTTGTCGTCGAGGGACTTGTCTGCGGCCTTGAGGGTGTCTTCAAGGGCCATGTAGGCGATGCGCAGACCACCGTTGTCGGCGGTGTTTTCGCCCAGGGTCAGCTTGCCGTTCAGGTTCTGCTGGGGCTGGCCGTCGTGGGCCGGAGCTGCCTCGAAGCCGGAGTACTCGCTGGCGACGCAGTCGGTGCGCTCGTTGAAGGCTTTGCGATCGTCGGCGGTCTGCCACTCGTGGAGGTTGCCCTGGCCGTCGTACTTCGAACCCTGATCGTCGAAGCCGTGGGTCATCTCGTGGCCGATGACGACGCCGATGCCGCCGAAGTTCACGGCCGGGTCGATGGAGAAGTCAAAGAACGGTGGCTGCAGGATGCCGGCCGGGAAGTTGATGTCGTTCATCGATGGGTTGTAGTAGGCGTTGACGGTGGGAGGTGTCATGCCCCACTCCTTTTCGTCGACGGGCTTGCCGAGGTGGTCGAGGTTCCAGTCGCGCTCGAAGATGCCGCTGCGGCGGAGATTGCCGATCAGATCGTCGCGCTTGACTTCGAGAGCGGAATAGCTGCGCCACTTGTCTGGATAGCCGATCTTGTTGCGGAAGAGGGCGAGCTTGGCTTCGGCGGCCTTTTTGGTTTCGTCGCTCATCCAGGGCAGGGTCTTGATGTCGTCGGCAAGTGATTTGTCGAGCGCAGCGACGAGCTTATCCATGCTGGCCTTGGCGGCGGGAGGGAAGTTCTCCTTGACCCAGTCCTGGCCGACGGCTTCGCCGAGCGAGCGGTCGGTCATGGAGGTGCACTGCTTCCAGCGCGGCGTAGGCTCCTTCTGGCCGGCGAGGGTCTTGCCGAAGAAGGCGAAGTTCTCGTCGAAGAAGGCCTTGGGCAGATTGCTGGCGGCGGTGTGGATGACGTGCCAGCGGAAGTAGGACTTCCAGGCAGAGGTTGGTTGCGCGGCGAGGATGGTGTTGAGCGCCTTGAAGAAGTCAGGCTGCGCGACGTTGAGGGTCTCGAACTTGCCGATCTTGATGGCCTTGAAGTAGGCGGCGAAGTCGAAGTCGGGCGCGAGAGCCTCGAAGTCGGCGAGTTTGTAGATGTGGTAGACATTCTCGGGGACGCGTGTGTCCACGCGAGCCATGGAGACCTTGGCGATCGCGGTCTCGATAGTCATGACGGCTTCGGCTTCCTTTGCTGCTTCTTCGGGCGTGTCGCCGGCGAGAGTGAACATCTTCGTCACGTGCTCGACGTACTGCTTGCGGATGGGCGCGAAGTGCTCGACGAGGTAGTAGTCACGATCGGGCAGCGAGAGGCCGCCTTGAGCGATCTGTGCGATCTGCTTCGAGGAGTCCTTGTCGTCCTGATCGACGCCGAAGCGGAACAGAGGCGCTGGAGCGCCGAGAGACGCCAGAGTGGCCTCGAGGTCACCGACCTTCTTTGCATCACTGAGTGCGGCAACCTTATCGAGCGCGGACTTGAGCGGAGTGATGCCCTTCTGCTCGATGAGGTCGGTGTTCATGCAGGCTGCATAGAAGTCGCCGTACTGCTTCTGGAGCGGCGATTTGGGATCTTTGGCGGCAGCGTCCAACTCTTTCCAGAGAAGGTAGCGGTTGCGCTCGGCAATGACGGAGAATGAACGCGCCCAGCGGACCTGATCGCCGGGGATGGGATTGTTCTTCGTCCAGTTGCCGCAGGCGTATTGGTAGAAGTCAGTGCAGGGATCGGCGGTGGTGTCCATGGCCGCAGCATCGAAGCTTTTCGACGGAGGTGGTGCAGAGGGCTGCGCATCTGTGCTTTGAGCCTGCGCGAAGACTGCGCCTGTTGCGAGCAACAGGGTGGAAACAAGGCGAAGTAATTTCATGCGTGGGTCCCCTTGGGCGATTGGCGTTGTTGCGTCCACACGGATCTTGCCGGGACAGCGGCCGCCAGCCACCGGATGCAGCCGGTCTGAGTCAGACTGCGTTGCCTAGCAGCGTAACACGCGGAGAGGGACGGGTTTTTGTGTGGTGCGGCGTGCGAGCGAAGGAGTATTCTGCGCGCCGTGCCGCCCGTTGCCTGAAGACGGTCACCGGCGCGGAGGTTATCCATGCGCATGTTGATGCAGGTCAAACTCCCGCTTGAGCCCTTCAATTCGCTGGTGAGGAAAGGGACGATTGAAGCAACGATGCAAAAGCTGCTGGGTGCGACGAAACCGGAGGCTGCGTATTTCACCTCAATGAATGGCCACCGGGGTGGCGTATTGATTGTGGAGATGCCGGCTGCGTCCGATATACCGAAGCTTGCCGAGCCATGGTTTCTGATGCTGAATGCTGAGGTGACATTTCAGCCGGTGATGACGCCGGAGGACCTGGGGAAGGCGCAGCTGAATACGTTTGGCGCGCATTGGGCCTGAGGCTCATGCACGACGCTGCCAGCGGTGGCTCTCCCCCTCACCGCTGAGGGTTGCAGGTTCTTCGCCTGATACACTGCGAGACACTTTTCAATTCTGGCTTGGAGGTCGGTTTCAGATGAAAGCCGTTGGCCGTGTTGTGACGTTTGTTGCTGTTGGTTTGCTGTGCGCAGTGCTTGTTGCGCAGACGCCGAAGCGTACGCTGGTGCGCGCGGGGCATGTGGTGGATGTGAAGACGGGGCACATTGCCGATGCGCAGACGTTGATCGTGATTGGCGACAAGATTGAGGCGATTGCGCCGACTGCGGAGACGCCGGTGCAGGCGGGCGACGCGGTAGTGGATGCGAGCAGTCTGACCGTGATGCCGGGGCTGATCGATGTGCACACGCACATCACGATGGACACGAACTTCGATCCGTATCACGAGCTGACGGTGACGGACGCGAAGGAAGCCATTACCGGCGTGGTGAACGCGAAGACGACGCTGCTGGCGGGGATCACGTCGGTGCGCAATGTGGGCGCGGGCGGGTACTCAGATGTGGATCTGCGTGATGCGATCGACGAGGGGATGGTGCCGGGGCCGCACATGCAGGTGAGCGGTCCGGCGCTGGGCATTACTGGCGGCCACTGCGATGACAACCTTCTGCCTTTTAGCTACCACCAGGTAAGCGACGGTGTGGCCGACGGTATTGCTGCGGTGCAACAGAAGGTGCGGCAGAGCATCAAGTATGGCGCGGACGTGATCAAGATCTGCGCGACAGGTGGTGTGCTCTCGAAGGGCGACAATCCGCAGGCCTCGCAGTACACGTTAGAGGAGATGCAGGCGATTGTGGCAGATGCTCACAGGCTGGGACGCAAGGTGGCGGCGCATGCGCATGGAGCGCAGGGCATTTTGTGGGCGACTGAGGCCGGTGTGGATTCGATCGAGCACGGCAGCTACATTGACGACGCGAGTATTGCTGCAATGAAGAAGCACGGAACCTACCTGGTGCCGACGCTCTATCTGGAGGACTGGCAGCTCGAGTCAGGCCACCTGCCTGCCTTTTATCACCAGAAGATGGTGGACGTGAGCGCGGTGGCAAAGGGGAACATCAAACGCGCGATGCAGGCCGGCGTGAAGATTGCGATGGGAACGGATGCGGCGGTGTATCCGCATGGGCTGAATGCGCACGAGCTGGATGTGTATGTGAGCCAGCTGGGCATGACGCCGCTGACTGCGTTGCAGACCGCCACGCTGAATGCTGCGGACCTGATGGGGTGGAGCGCGAAGGCGGGTTTGCTGGAGGCTGGCAAGTGGGCGGACATCATCGGCGTGGCGAAGAATCCGCTCGACGATATCCGCACCTTGCAGGATGTGAAGTTCGTGATGAAGGGCGGGGTGGTTTACAAGGGCGGCCAGTAGGCACTAGCGCTTGCGCGGCTGATAGGCGGCCATGGCGGCGCGGTAGCGTGCGGCGTCGCTGGCGGAGTGAGCGCGGGCGAGCATCGGCAGGCCGTTCTCGTCGTACTCACCGGAGTTGATCCATTGCGTCGGGGTCTTCTTTGCGGACCCCGTGCGCATGGACAGGTAGAGCTTCATTGCAACTAGAAACAACAGAGGGGCCAGGAAAAGGAACAGGCCTTTCGTGGGCAACTGAGCCAGCGTGGCGGTGCAATTCAGAGTGAAGGTATCGAAGTTCATCGAAGCGACCTATCTGCTGCATTGACCCGCGGGCCGATCTGATTCCAGAGATGAAGGTAAAGGCGATCCCGGGGAAGAAATCGGCTTGTCATGCAAGCTCTATGGATGACGTTAGCCGGGGTCTGGTTAAGGGACAATGCGCCTTTGGTGGATGGGGAATGCCCGTTCCGTGGCGGTAGCCTGACCAGAGGGTAATCACCTGGTGTTACCCAAGCAGCAGACGGGAAAAGGG
>DATMUN010000464.1:0-3784 GCA_035563895.1 Occallatibacter sp.
GGGCTTCTGTGGCCCGAGCCGCCTGCGTCAGAAGCTCCTGGACCTGTTCCAGCCTAGCTGCGCTGCTCCATCTTTCGCGACGACCGGTAGATTGCGGCCTTCACGAAGAATCGAGTGGTCTTGGCCAGCGGCAACGAGTACGACGTGCGCGCGGACTCCGACGCAGACGCGCTGCTCATCGCCTGCATGGTGCTCTCGATCAGCATGACCGAAGACGGCAACGACGGCCAGAACACAGTGACCATCGACATCGGAAACATCGGCCCTGAAGCGCGGCCATTTGACGAGCCTGGGAACCGCGCTAACCGCAAAAATGATACCGCCGGGAACCTTTCCGGCGGTGCGGGTGTCCAATCCATCATGCGCCTCGCATAGTACCCTTGAGCTGGAGCTGATGGTTTTGTCACGTTCACTTGCAATTTTGGCCGTGTGTGCCGCCCTTGCGGCCGGCAGTGTCTCTGGTTCTGCGCAGGGAGCACCGGCGCAAAAATCCGGCGCAGTAAAGCTGGAGCTGCCCGCAGCGCCCGCCAAGCCCAAACCGCTATTGCCTGATGCCTTTGCCGGCTGGGTGATGCAAGGCGCGGCACAGAACGTGATGGACGCAGCGCAGGCCGACCCAGAGCATGCACAGACGCTGCGCGAGTACCAGTTTACCCATGCGCTGCTGGCCACCTATAAGCGCGACGGCGAGACACTTACCGTGCGCGCACTCGGTTTTCTGGACGCGAGCGGCGCCTTCGGAGCTTACAGCTTCTACCGCCAGAGCAACTGGCCCAAGGCCGATATCGGCGTGGGTGCCGGCTCCAACGGCAACCGCGTGGTCTTCTGGCTCGGCAACACGGTGGTGGATGCGACCTTCGCGCAGATTGGCCCCATGTCTGCCGGTGAGCTGCGCGAGCTGGCCAAGGAGATCCCGATTCCGCTCGGCAACCGCGCGCTACCGCCTCCGATTCTGCTCAACCTGCCCAAAGACCACCTCGAACAGCAGAGCATCCACTACGGGCTCGGCGTGACGGGCTATGCCAACGCAGGCGGCGTACTGCCGCCGGAGATGATCGGCTTCGAGCGTGGTGCAGAGGTGGTGACTGCGGACTATTCCCTGCCCTCGAACGTGGCAACGCTCACGCTGATCGACTACCCGACGCCGCAGATGGCCGCCGCGCAGGAAGCTCGCATCCGCGACTACATCAAGGCCGGCAGCCACGCGCAGCCCGCCTTCCCTAAACCGCTGGTCGATTCAGACCAGGCCTCGCTTGAAGTGCGCCGCAGCGGTCCGCTGGTGGTGCTGGTGAGCGGCGACGCCATCCCAGACGACAGTCACCGGCTCATCGAGTCAGTCCACTTTCAGGAAGAGCTGGCGAACCTGCCCATGCCCACCGAGTCCGAGATAAGCAGGACCAGCCGGCTGCTCGTGGGCATCGCCGGAATCGTGATCGTGGGTTCGGCCGCAGCGATTCTGCTGGGACTCTTCCTCGGCGGCGGCCGGGCGCTTTACCGGATCTCTCGCGGCAAGCCTGCATCCACGGTCTACGACGAGGAATTTATCCGGCTTGACCTGGAGAAGTAGCAAAAGTAGCCCGTCCGCCTGAGGTGACTCCACTGGCACGCATCCAAAAGGTCAACGGCGTGCTAAAGGTTGTGGAAAACGTGGATAATACCCGAAGAAATCCGGCAAAAATCCCAATAAAACCCAAGATATAGAGGCGAAGACAAGGCAAAATCTTAATTTCCTGTGCAAATCGGAACGCTTTTTTAAATTGCACAAAATAAGCAACTTATTTCTGCCCGGATTTATCCTTGACACTCCTTGCCCCCGCACCTACTATGCAGCCAGAAAGTTCTGATGGTTTTGCCTCCGTTGGAACTATTCTCCCTAGGAAGGAGCTGCCCTGTTGCCGGGCGGCTCTTTCCGTTTTACGGCCCTTTTAACGTTAATTTTTCGGGGAATCTGTCCCGGAGGGGGCCGGATCGCTCCACTCATTGCCGCAGGACTCACATTGCCAGCGGTTTACGGGGTCTACATCGACCAGGATGGGATCAGCAGCGCCGCAGACCGGGCAATGAGGCAGCTCGAAGACCTCGGGCTCGTCAGCCTCCGCCGTCTCGTCGATCACCTCCTGCGGAATGGGCTGAGTCAGGACATGCTTGGCTTGTTCAAGCTGGTCGGCTGCCACCAGCAGGCGCGGACCGTTCAGGTCCCATTGATAGCGGTTCCCGCCCTCAACCCAGCTCTCGATTCCGGCGCGGCGCAGCACTTCCATGATCTGCCGCGCCTGCTCTGCGCTCTCACAGTCGCAGAGCGGCGTCTTCCAGGTGTATCCCATCTCCGGCACTTCGCCCTGCTCGCCGGACTCTGCAGTTGGCGCTGCTGGGGGCGCGGGCAGCGGCGCCAGCGGGTCGCCCAGGCCGCGCCGTTGCATCTCTTCACGCAGGGCTTGCTGGGCCGGCTCGGTTAAATCTGCATAGCTCGCGGACAATTCGCGCAGTTCTTCATCCCATTTTTCACGGTAAAACCGGGCCAGCCGTTCACGTTCCTGCCAGTCATTGGAGTCGTTCATGGGCAGCAGTCTAGCAGTTGACTCCCCGCGCTTTACCGAATCCCGCCTCAACGATACAATCGATGAGGAGCAGGCCGACGTAGCTCAGTTGGTAGAGCAGCTGATTCGTAATCAGCAGGTCGTCAGTTCAAGTCTGACCGTCGGCTCCATTCCCGTCTGGAGCCGCTCCCGCCTCACCCCCTCAGAGCCACGAATCAGCGACCCCACCCCCTGTCCGTCGAATTCCCCACTTGCACGCGCACGGCCGCTACATGCAAACCACACATTCATAACACTTTCGCGGCGTCACCAAGGACACCTCTCCACGCCGAACAGGAGCGTAGCGGTTCTTTCGTCCGAAGAAACGCAGCACCGAGCCTGCGACATTCGGCGCGGCCGAACTGCCGAAGGCGCCCGGCAACAGCCTTGTATCTCCGGCATTGTTTGGATGTTCGCGATAAATCGCAGGCATTCAGCCGGTTTTCTTCTGAAAAGCCTGCGATTTGCACAGGTCGCGCACGGTTACCGCAAGGCTCCCGAGATTGTTCCTCTCTGCAAATGAACCAAATACGGCACGGGTTATCCACTCACTTTTTACGCAAGACTATTTCGCACCGGCTTATCCACTCGTATTCTTGGCATAATCGCAAGCAAGAGAGCGGTTCCTCCGTAGCTGTTCCATGGGCCACGTTCAGGACACTCTTCGGGCGGTCTCAACTGAGCACCCGATTTCGTTTCTGGACCCAGAGGTAGGAGCAAGGAAGAGTGACCAGCTTTAGCCGTCAGGATGTCCTGAGGATCCTCGAGATCAGTTCCCGGCAGCTCGTCGGCTGGGAAAAGGCCGGGCTCATCTCCGCGAAACAAACCTACAGCATCCAGGATCTTGGCCAGCTGCGCACCCTGCGCGCGCTGCGCGAGGAGTCGGTGTCTGCAGCCTCGATCCGCCACAGCGTCGTGGCCATGAAAGCCGTGGCCGGCATGGCCAACCCGCTGGCCGAGGCAACCGTGGTCCGCACAGGCACGCGTCTCGCGTTCCGCTGCCAGGGCGCCATGGTCGACCCCATTCGCCGCCAGCTGCTCTTCGACTTTGACCGCTGCACCGAGCAGGCTGCCACACCTGAGCCGGAGCTTCTGCGCCATCCCGGCGCCTCCTCCGCCAACGCAACCGCTACGCAGCAGTTGTTCTATAGCGCCGTGCAGGCCGAGGAGACCGGCGAAAAACAGCGCGCCGTTACACTCTACGAACA
>DATMUN010000465.1:0-2503 GCA_035563895.1 Occallatibacter sp.
GGGAGCCAATCGCATAGGAATACGGCGCGCACCAATACGCGGGACCAGTCTGTTGAATTGCATGCAGTCGTCTACGATTCTGCCATCTCCGGTGAAACTTCTGGCATGGGAGGACATGGATGTCTTCAGTCGCATGGCGCATTGCCACTGCCTTTGTCATCGGAATGCTTTTCGATGCGGTTTTCTTCTGGCGATTCCAGCCCTATTCCGCCCGCGAACACGGGCCCGGACCATTACCCGGCTACTTTCTGCCCATTCTTGCGTTCGTCGCAGCGCTACTGCTGACGCTCGCACTTGAGAGCAAAAAACTCCTTGTACCTCTGGCGATGATTGGCGGATTCTTCGCAGCGAATGCAGGCCTGATTGTTGCCGACTGCGCAGGCGACCCCACTAATCACAATCTTTGGCCATTTGAGTTCGTCATCATCGTCATCGCGACTGCACCGGCGTTTCTCGGCGCTGGAGTGAGTGTGCTCATCGACCGGGCCCAGCAGAAAAAGCGCACGTAATCAGCGCGCAACTGTACATGGCGGGTGTGGGACGAGTGCGTTTTCAGGGGATGCGTGCGCCGTAGTGGTCGATGGAGCGGGAGACCGGGATCGAACCGGCGACATTCAGCTTGGGAAGCTGACGTTCTACCACTGAACTACTCCCGCCCAACATGTAGGAGTATATCAAGGCCGGCGGGAAAAAGAGGGCAGCAAGGCGCTGGCAGAGTGCCTTGCTGCTCCAGGAGAATGCTGCACCTTTGCAGGGAGCAGCAAAAAACTTGTCAGATGCGGCTGAGCATGTCGCCTTCAAGGCGAAACTTAAAGCCGAGCACCTTGGCGCGCATCACCAGTGAGTGGACTTCGCGCGCCAGATTGTCGTTGCGCTGTGCGCATCCGGTCAGAATCAGCTCCGGAGCACGGTCAGCAACCTCGCGGTAGACGCGAAAGTACGCCGTCTCCGCACCCGGAATTGCATTAAACACCAGCGTCCGCACGCGGATGGCGTCCGCCAGCGTTTGCAGGGTTGAGTGGCGCAGTTGCACGCGCCTGGAAACATGCCGGTCCCAAGGATCCGGCCCCCGGGCAATCCAGTCGCACTCTACCGTGTCGCCCTCCATGTGGAAGCGGATTAGCTGCAGAGGCGCTCGACTGAGTTCCCCGAATCGCAACTGGTCGCGAACGGAGCCAAGAAAGCGTCCCGCTTGCAGCAACCGGCGAAGGAGGCTCCCCTTCTCTGGCGCCTGCCATGAATGCTCATGCCAGGGACCGGTGGCGAGCGGCGAAACCAGCGACATGCGATACCCTCCTGCGAGCATGCTGCCAGCGCACGGCTACAGCGTTTTCGATTCTGCTTAATGCAGAATGCAGAGTGGCTTCCTCCTCGCGAAAAAGCCACCGTGCACGATGCCTCAGACGTCAGCGAGTGAATCGAAAGCGCACTAAATTGCGATTTCACCGCGTTCTTTGCTGCGGATGCGAACGGCGCCATCGACCTTGTAGAGGAAGATCTTGCCGTCGCCGATCTTGCCGGTATACGCACTGTCGAGAATGGCAGTGACGGCCTGCTCGACCACATCGTCTTTCAGGATGAGTTCGAGCTTGACCTTGGGCAGCAGGTCCACGTCATACTCGCGCCCGCGGAAGACTTCCGTGTGTCCCTTCTGGCGGCCGTAGCCGCGGACTTCGGAAACGGTCATGCCCTCGACGCCCAGCTTGATAAGGGCATCCTTTACAGCTTCAAACTTGTTAGGCCGCACAATGGCTTCGATCTTGGTCATACGCTCCTCGATTTCTCAGTCACAGTTGTGAAGGCGCGGGCGGTAAGCAACACCGCCCGCCGCGTGCGATCAGGAATTGTGTCCGGTCAGGTCCTTGGGCATGCCGCTGGGAGCGGCAAGCGAGGAGATGACGTACTCCGGATAAGCGGAGATGCCGTGCTCGTGAAGATCGAGGCCGTAGAGTTCTCCCTCTTCAGAGACGCGGAGCGTGCCCGTGAGATTGACAAGGTACATCAGCAGCAGGGCAACCGCGAAGGTGGACAGCGTGATGATGGCGCTGCCGACGAACTGTGCCTTCAGAACGGTGAGTCCGCCGCCGTAGAACAGGCCCGTGAGCGGAGCGGAGTTGTCAGGACCGGTGGGGCCGGTAGCGCCGTACTGGCCGCAGGCGAAGAGGCCGAGCGAGAGCGTTCCCCAGATGCCGCAGATGCCGTGCACAGGAACCGCGCCGATGGGATCATCGATGCGCAGGTACTCGAGCAGTTCGACGCCGAGGCAGACAACCACACCGGCGATGCCGCCGAGGATGATGGCGCCCGTCGGGCTGACCCAGTAGCAGGGGCAGGTGATGGCCACGAGGCCAGCGAGGAAGCCGTTGACCGTGAAGCCCACGTCCCACTTCTTTGTCTGGAAGTAAGCGAACATCATGGCCGTGAGACCGGCGGCGCAGGCGGCAAGCGTGGTGTTGGCCGAGACGCGGCCGATACCGGCGATATCCATAGCCGAGAGCGTGGA
>DATMUN010000466.1:0-4173 GCA_035563895.1 Occallatibacter sp.
GGCGTTACTGCCCGAGCCGGAGCCGCTCGAGAGATACAGCAGCCGCGGAGCCGTGGCGTTGCCGAGAGGCTCATCGCCCTTGGCCTGCGCCATCTCCGGGCGGGCCATCATGCCCACCAGCACAGAAACGGAACCGAGCAACAGCACTGCACTGCAGAATCCGGCAGCTGCCTGCAATAGGAACGGCCCTACCGTGTTCTCCCAAACCAGCCGCACGCCGGAGAAGACGCTCTTGCGGCTGCGCGCACGCTCGCGGCTTACTGCCACCCGGATGCGCAGCATGAGGTCTGCCGGCTCAGGAACAGGGCGAAGCGCTGCCAGCGCCGCGGCATTCCGCCGCAGTGCCATGAACTCGGAACCACACACAGAACAGCTATCCAGGTGCGCGGCGATGCGCTGCATCTCGCGGCCGGTCATGCGGCCGTCAAGATACTCCGAGAATCTCGCCTGCATGGAACTGCAGCTGCTCATTGCGCCTCCTCTCCCAGGGAGAGATCGAGCTCCTTAGCTGTCTGTGCGGCCTTGCCGGAGCCAGCCTGAGCGGTCAAAAGCGTCTTCAGCAGCGCGCGTCCGCGCACCAGCCTCGACTTCACCGTCCCCAGATTCACTCCCTGCATGTCGGCCACTTCCTCGTACACAAAACCCTCAATGTCGCGCAGGATCAGCGTGGTGCGATACGGCTCCGGAACCTGCTCCAGCGCAGCTTCCACCCGCGCCTGGTTCTCAGCGTGAACCGCCATCTCAAAGGGCGATTCCGCCCCGTCCACCAGTGTGTCCTTGAGCCGCATCGGCGTTCCGCAGTCCGACTCAGCGACTTCCTGCTCTATCGGTACTTCCTGCTGCTTGTGCCGCATCCACCAGCGCCGCTGGTTCGATGCCTCACGCAACGCGATCCGGTAAATCCAGGTGCGCAGTGACGACTCGCCGTGAAACCCGCCCACTCCGCGGAAGATCTTCACGAAAACTTCCTGCGTAAGGTCGGCAGCGTCGGCGCGGTCATGCACCGTGCGCGCAAGCAACGAGTAGATAGGCTGGTGATACCGCGCGATAAGCCATGCGAATGCTTCCTCAGAACCGGCCCGGAGTTCTTCGACAAGGGCCGCTTCTTCCGATTGAAGCGTGAACGCGCTGGCAAGATTGCCCATGGTGAGGTCCGCCTGCAATATCAGTCCTCCCACATTACCGCAACTGGCATAAAAGTGACATCAGCCACTTTCAGCTTTCCGGCTGGTTCTTCTTTTTACTCCCAGCCGACCGGCCCAAACCGGCACCGAAACCCACTGCCTGCGAGAACGCGGGAAACGGAATCACCAGGAACTGCACCCGGTGTCCCACGCTCTATTGTCTTAGACACCAGACACCCCCCAAAGTGTTCCCGGTCACGGTTCTCAGTGTATAAATCTGGATTTCTGAAGCACTTTGGGACACTTGCCGCCTCAGCTAGCCCTGGAAAAGCTGTCTGAAAGAACGTCCACGCGTGTGGAAATTCCTCGGCAGCCTCGGTCCGCCGTGACTCCTCCGGGCTGCCCTTTTGTCGTTTTTCAGTAGGATTCGGCCACTCTGCCTGTCCACCGTCCGGCGCGTTTGACGAATCGCGCCTTAGCGGAGAAAATAGAGAAGTTGCATTCCCGCAACCAGTGGGCCTGTGGCGCAGTTTGGGAGCGCGCTTCCATGGCATGGAAGAGGTCGTCGGTTCGATCCCGACCAGGTCCACCAAAATTCCTCAATAATTTAGCTAGGGCGAATGGTTACTGACGGTCCATGTCATATCCCCCGGATCTCCGCCCCGTTGGCAAAGGTTCCAGCTCGCAGAAGATGACACTGCGCAGGTTAGGCGCCCTTTAAAGCAATGCCGTTCAGGGGCGGCGAAATTTCTAAATAATTATCCGCAGAACGCAAGAGCCGCTGAACGAAGAACGAGCCTAAGAGCCGGCGTGTGCCGGGTACTTCGGCACACGCCGGCTCTTAGGAATTCACGGACGATCACCGCACTTCGAAGATGGTCATAGACTCGGCGGGTTCTTCGATACTGAGTTTTCCGTTGTGCAACGCGGGAGTGTTGCCGGTGGTGGGCCGCGCGACCCGGAACTGGGTGCAACCTGCAAGCGCGGTGTCCTCCGTCAAGATGTCGAGATGTTTGGCGTTATGGCTCTTGTTCACAACCACGAGGAAGCGCGCGGGAGCAGAGACTTCGGTAGGGCAACCCGTATCCTGTGTGGTCCGAAGGAAGACAATTGCGTCGGCGTCGGCGAAGAGATTTTGCTCTGCGCCGGTTTGCAGAGCAAGCTGCTGTTGGCGCAGCGCAATGAGGCCAGCGGTCCAGGAGTAGGCTTCCTGTTCGGCTGCTGTTCGGCCGGCCGGCGTGAAAGCACTGTGAGCGTCTGCGGAGAAGCCGCCAGGGAAATCGTGGCGGTTATCGGGATCGTCCGCGCCGGACATGCCAATCTCGTCGCCGGAGTAGATCTGCGGCATGCCGCGCAAGGTGGCAACAAGGCCGAGGGCCAACTTGAGACGCGGCAGGAAGCCGCCTGCGGAGGTGATGAAGCGCGAGGTGTCGTGATTTCCAATGAAGGTGACGAGCCGCTCAGGATGCGGGTATAGCGCATCTTGACGCAGCACTGCGGCGAGTTCTGTCATGGGTTTGTCCTGCGCCAGAACATCGCGAAGTGCGAAGTAGACGGGAAAATCGAAGGGCGTGTCGAGACCAGTGTCGATGCCGCGCTGCGCAACGCCTCCGGCGAAGAACGAAGTGATTTCGGCATCGCGATTGAAGACTTCGCCAACGGTAGTGAGTTGCGGATAAACGCTGTGGATGACTGCGTGGAAGTCGTGCCAGAAGCCGCGGCCTACGTACGGAAAAGTGTCGATACGAAGGCCGTCAAGGCCAGCGGTCTCAACCCACCAGAGCGCATTCTGAATCAGGTAGCGGGAGACGAGAGGGTTCTCTTGATTGAGGTCGGGCATGGCATCGGTGAACCAGCCGTTGGTCACATCGCGCCAGGCGGCGGGCGGTGCGTGCGGATCTACCAGGTTGTCGAACCGATCCTTGATCGAGTGATGATTCTGCACCGTTCCGTGGAACCACTCAGGCGCTGGCGGATCGAGGACCCAGGGATGCTGTAGACCGAGGTGATTGGGCACGAGATCGAAGACGAGCTTGATGCCGCGCGCATGCAGGTCACGCGAGAGTTGCTGGTACTGGGCAAGAGTTCCGAAGTGCGCATCGATGGCATAGAGATCGGTGGCAGCATAGCCGTGATACGAGTCGGGCATAGCGCCGTTGGATACAACGGGGGTGAGCCAGAGCGCGGTCACACCGAGTTGCTGCAGATAGTCGATGTGTTGCTCGATGCCGGCGAAGTTGCCTCCGTGCCAGCCGCGTGGAAGGCTGCGTTGGTTGGTGGAAACATTATTGGACAGATCACCGTCAGCAAATCGGTCGGGCATGATCTGGTAGAGCACATCTGACGCGGAGAAGCCGCGGTGCGCATTGGGATCGTGCGAGCGCTCGCTGAGCTGGAAGGTATGGCTAGTCTGGCCCTCGGCATTCGCAGCGATGACGTTGAGCGTTTGCGCCGTGGCCGCATGGGTGTCGAGCCACAGAAGGGCCCAGTGGCCGTTGGCAGAAACCTGCGTGCGGGTGAGTTGGACGCCGCGTCCATTCACCGTAAACTTCGCATTGTCGAGATGCTCGCCATGTACGAGGAGCATCGGATCGGGAAATGTACTCCACCAGCCCGGCGGGTCAATCTTTTCGATTGATGGCACTTGTGCGGTCAGGCGCACTGATGTGCTGGCGAGTAGGAGGAGCAGAGAAGCAAGACGGTAGATGATTCGCGGATTCTTCATAAGCTTTCCGGTGACGATCCCCTTCGGGTGCGGCTCTTATCAAAAAAACAAAGGCATTGTGCCGAATGGCTAGAGTTTCTCCGGCACGCTGCAAAAGAAAAACCAGCGCCACCCACGCTACTACAAAAGCAGGTGGCGCTGGCTGGTTCACCTTTCTTTGAAATTAGAAGGTGATGCGAATGGCTCCCTGGAGCTGACGCTCAGAGAACTGCCGCGTGGAGGTGATCAACCCGAAGTTGGTGTCGTTGTAGCTGGTATCGGGGTTGGTGAACTGCGGATGGTTGAGCAGGTTGTAACCCTCGAAGCGCAACTGGCCGACAATCT
>DATMUN010000467.1:0-2527 GCA_035563895.1 Occallatibacter sp.
TCTGGTACCGGCACGGGCGAGTACTTCATCCGGCTGGGCGTGGCGCGCGAGGTGTGCGAGCTGGTGCGGATGAAAGGGCTGTCGCTGCAGAAGGCCGTAGATGAGGTGATCCACACGGAGTTGGAAGGGCTGCACGGCGACGGCGGCGTGATTGCGATTGCGCCCGATGGGCAGATGGCCTGGAGCTTCAATACGCCGGGCATGTATCGCGCGCGGCAGGCCGAGGGCGGCAAGCCGGAGATTGCGATCTATAACGACGAGCCGTAGAGACGAGAAAGGCGCCGCCGGAGCAGCGCCTTTCAGACTATCGATTACCAGCAACTAGCGAATCTGCTCGAACTTCTCCCACAGGAGATTGCAGACGGGGCAGCGGTCGTGCTCTTCGGGCGTTTCAGACGTGTAGCCGCAGACGGCGCAGACGTAGAAGGTGCGAGCTTCGTACACCCATGTGTCGGCGGCGCCGCCCTCGACGAGCGCGATGGCCTCGGAATAGAGGCGGGAGTGGGTCTTTTCGGCTTCTAGTGCCCAGGTGAAGGTGCGGATGGCGGCGGTGTTGTTCTGAGCTTCGGCCAGGAACTCGGGATACATGGCGTCGATCTCGTAGTTTTCGCCGGCGAGCGCGACCTTGAGGTTCTCGAGCGTGGATTTGACCTGGATGGGATGGATCTCGCAGCGGGCCTCGCCGCCGAGCTGCTTGATGACGCGGGCGTGGTTCTGTGCGTGGATATGCTCGGCGCGCGCGGCGGCGCGCAGCAGGCTGGCTGCTCCGTGGAAGCCTTCTTCGTCGGCTTTGGCGGCAAATGCGGTGTACTTGGCGCTCGCGTTCGACTCACCCTCAAAGGCGGCGAGGAGATTGGCCATGGTCTGGGTGCTTTCTGCGGCGATCTGCGACATGAATGATTCCCTCCAAACAGAATTGAGCCTAGGAGTTGCGGCGCAAGCTCGCTGTGATGGGGGCTACAGGCCTGAGCGGCCTGGGCAAATCTGTCACAAATGACAAGAGGCATCCGCGCGGGATGCCTCTTGTGAATGAAGCTGAGTGAGCGGATCAGGGCTGCTGCACGGAGGCGTTGCCGCTGGCGTTTCCGCGGGCTTCTGCCTTCTCGGCCAGCACTTTGTGGGCGTGATCTTCGAGGGCCTGTGCTTCCGGCAGGAAGCTGAGCGCCTTCTGGACCTGCGGATCCCACTCGGCCATGACGCGGAGGCCGGTGAGTTGGCCGAACTGGCTGGTGAGCACGTACTCGCGGATGCTGGTCTTGAGCCAGTCATTCACGCCGGCGACGTCCTTCTCGGTCCACGGGATGCTCTCGCTGTTCATGAAGTTCCTGAACTCCTTCATGACGGCGTCATCGACCTGGAAGTTGTGGTCGACGGTGCGTGTGGCGAGGTAGTGCGCGGCGAAGTGGAAGAAGGTCTGGTGGACGTAGAGCTGGTCCTGGAAGTCGTTGCTCTTGGGTGCTTCGACTTTCTCGTCGGGTGTGATGCCGCCGCCGCCGTAGACGGTGCGGCCGGAGTCGGTGAGCTTGACCTCGCGGTTGGTGGAATCCGCGGCCGAGGCGCCGGCGTGGTTGTAGTAGTAGTCGTAGAGCGAAACGCCGGAGTAGTTGCGCTGGATGAGGCGGCCGGAGGGCGTGTAGTAGTGATATGTCGTGAGCGCGAGGCCGGTGTTTTCGCTCAGGTTGTAGACGGTCTGCACCAAGCCCTTGCCGAAGGTGGTTTCGCCTACGATGAGTGCGCGGTCGTGATCCTGCAGCGCGCCGGAGACGATTTCAGCCGCCGAGGCGGTGCTGCGGTTTACGAGGATCACGATCGGGAAGGTCTTGCCGTCGTTGCCGTGGGTGGCGGTGTAGACCTGATCTGGATAGGCGCGACCGCGCTGCGAGACGATGGTCTGCCCCTTCTGCAGCAGATGGTCGCAGACATCCACGGCCTGGCTGAGCAGACCGCCGGGGTTACCGCGGAGGTCGAAGATGAGCCCGTGGAGGTTGCTGAAGCCACTGATGGCGTCGTTCACCTCCTGGCCGGTGGTCTCCTGGAACTGCGTGAGGTGGACGTAGCCAACGCCGGGGCGGATTTCAAAGGCCAGATCGACGGAGGGATGCGGGATCTCGTCGCGGATCAGGTCGAAGACCAGCGGATCAGGATGCGACTCGCGGGTCATCGAGACCTGAACGTGCGTGCCCTTGGGTCCCTTGAGCGACTTGGCGACGGCGTCGGAGCTCATGCCGTCGGTGGATTTGCCGTCGATGGCGGCGATGACATCGCCGGGCTTGATGCCGGCGCGGAACGATGGCGTGTTCTCGTAGGGATTAATGACGACGACCTTGTTGCCCTGCTGCTGGATGACCATGCCGACGCCGTAATAATGACCGCGCTGGTCCTCGCGCATCTTGGCGTAGGACTTGGGGTCGTAGAAGTTCGAGTGCGGGTCGAGCACGCGGAGCATGCCGGGGATGGCGCCGTCGTAGATGGCGGTGTCGGCCTTGTCGCCGGTGATGGGCTCGGCGTAGTTCTGCTCGACGAGGGC
>DATMUN010000468.1:0-2408 GCA_035563895.1 Occallatibacter sp.
CGAGAGGATGGCGCTACGCGAGTACACCCAAGTCCTCGCGATCTTCACCCGGCTCGTGCTGGATGGAAAGGCTCCCACGGACGACTCCGAGGGCGACCAGTGCGATCCAAGTGAGGTTGGGCAGAATCTCTCGCAGAGCCCTGGCCCCGGTGTTGCCGGGGTCGAAAGACCATGAAACTTGGGCGCGGCTGGCGTAGACTATGGAACGCCAACTCGGCAGCCATAGTCGATTTCGTCTTGGTGCCATAGTGCCCGTCGCAGAGCGTGACTTCGGTTGCTGCGGTCGATTGTTTGGTGGCGAGAAGCCGAAAGGCTAGCTCGACCCCGCCGGAGAGTTTGTGTAAGGGTCGCCAACCGAGCCGAGCCTGGCAAATTCGAGTAAGAGGAGATGCCATGGCAAAGATGTCCACATTCGAGCGACTGCAGCGGGGAAAGTTGAGCCGCCAGCAGTGCAAGGAACTGGGGCGGCGGCTCCAGTCCCCCAACCCGGGGTTGGAGATCATTCACCGCAACGCAGCCGGAATCGATGTCGGCAGCGGGAGTCACTTTGTGGCCGTGCCACCGGACCGCGACGTGCAACCGATCCGCGAGTTCGGGTCATGGACGGCGGCATTGCATGAAATGGCGGCATGGCTGAAGTCATGTGCGATCGACACGGTGGTGGTGCAGGCCACGGGAGTGTATTGGGTGGTGCTGAGCGATGTATTGGAGGCGGCAGGATTGAAGGTGTGGGTGGTGAACGCGCAGGGGACGAAGAATCTGCCCGGGCGCAAGAGTGATGTGCAGGAATGTGAGTGGTTGCGGAAGTTGCACACGTACGGACTGCTGAGGAATTCGTATCGCCCGCCGGAGGAAATCCGAGGGTTGCGCGATCTGTGGCGATTGCGGGAGCGGCTGGTGGCGGACGCAGGCCGGGCGGTGCAGCAGATGCAGAAGTCACTGACGGGGATGAACCTGCAGTTGACGAATGCGCTGAGTGACATCAGCGGGGTGAGCGGTATGGCGATCATCCGGGCGATTGTGGGGGGCGAGCGAGACCCGTGGAAGCTGGCGCAGTTGAGGCAGCCTGGAGTACGGGCCAGCGAGGCGGAGATCGCAGAAAACCTGCGAGGGACGTGGCGGGAGGAGTTGCTGTTCGAACTGCGGCAGGTGGTCGAGCACTACGATTTCCTGGGGAAGCAGGTGATCGAACTGGATCAGTTGCTGGAAAAGCGGATGGCGGCGATGCCGAGTCGCGAGGTCACACCGAAGGGCAGTCCGGTAACGGAGCAGGAAGAAGAGCCGAAAGGGAAGCGGCGAGGGCGGAAGCCGAAGACCAAGGTTAAGCCAGCGCCGAAGAATGCCCCAGCGTTCGACATCGGAAGGGAGTTGACGCGCCTGTTGGGGGTGGACCTGCGGACGATCGAAGGGGTGAACATCCATATCGCGCAGACGGTGTACACCGAGGTGGGACCGGATTTGAGCGCCTTCCCGACGGAGGGGAATTTCACATCATGGCTGGGGCTAACACCGATGCGCAGCGTGAGCGGGGGCAAAGTGATCAAGCATGAGAAGAAGCGGGTCAAGAACCGGCTGGCGGACGCGCTGCGGATGGGAGCGTCGACACTGGAACGCAGTCAGAGCTATTTGGGTGCGAGGTTCCGGTATTTGAAGGCGAGGTTGGATGGGCGGAGAGCGGTGAAGGCGATGGCGCGTTACTTGGCATGCCTGATCTACCGGCTGATGACCAAAGGGCAAGCGTGGATCGATCGCGGGGAAGCCTACTTCGAGCAAAAGAAGGCGGAGCGGGAATTGCGCACGTTGCAGAGCAGAGCTCAGAAAATGGGGCTGCAACTGGTTCCGTTGGCAACGGTTAACGCTTAAAGGACGTATCTCTCAAGCATCCGACACGAGGTTCATCGAAAAGAAGTTTCCGGAGAGACGCAGAGCCGCAGAGTCACGCAAAGAGGAAAAATCTCAGGACTTTGTCTTTGCGTTACTTTGCGGCTCTGCGACTTTGCGAGGAAGGAGGATGGAGTGGACCCCATTTTTGAGACAACCAGTTAACCTCTAAAAATCAGTGAAAGGGGGAAAACTGTAGATGAAGGTCCATAGAAAGTTCACGAAAGAGTTTAAGCAAGAGGCTGTGAGGCGGGTGAACGCCGGGCAGAGCCTGTCGGAAGTCGCCCGAGCGATAGAAGTGCATCCGGCCGACATCCATCGTTGGCGGCGCGAGTTGCAGGAACACGGCACCCGCGCCTTTCCGGGCCCGGGAAACAAGCGTGCCGAAGAGGCCAAGGTCGCCGAACTGGAGCGCAAGATCGGTCAACAGACGTTGGAGATCGATTTTTTAAGAAAAGCCTTGCAGCATGTCGAGGAACAGCGCCTGCTGCGGGCTCTGAACAACGGCGCGCCGTCTACGAGACGAT
>DATMUN010000469.1:0-5041 GCA_035563895.1 Occallatibacter sp.
CCAGCTCCCCCCGCAACCGGAGCCCGCGGGCGCGGAAAAGGCCTAAATACGCCGCTTTTAACTCGCGTATTACGTTGTGGTTCCGGGCCATTTGCGTTCTTCGCTCGTTCTTGATAATCTGTCTTTGGTTCGGTGATGAGCAACAGCTCAGCGACGAACTGAAAAGGTGTGCGCCCGTAGCTCAGCTGGATAGAGCGACTGACTACGAATCAGTAGGTCGGGTGTTCGAATCACTCCGGGCGCACCATTCCATTCAGGTTTCCCCTTAAAAACAAATCCCTCCGAATAGCAGGTCTCGTCTGTAATCAGATGCTGCTACTCCTGTGTTCTAGCTCACCTTTCGCGTATCCTGCCGCGTGCTACGGTACACCTTGAGGGTGTCGGGGCGAGAGTGTCTTACCTGCATTTCACTCTTGCCACAACCCCATGTTCATCAGTCTCATACCGCACTATTGGAGCTCGGATCGATGTACAGGATTGTCGAAGCGCGAACTGTCGGTCATAACATCCGGCAACTCGTGATTGAAGCCCCCCGCATCGCGCGCAAACAACGGCCAGGACAGTTCGTAATTCTCCGCTTGCACGAGAAGGGCGAGCGCATTCCCCTCACCATCAAGGGGTCTGACCCCACAGCCGGAACCGTCACCATCGCCGTCCAGTCCGTAGGCAAGACTACTTCCCTCCTCACCGCGCTCGAAGCCGGTGACTACATCCTCGATGTCGTAGGCCCGCTCGGCCGCCCGTCTGAAATCGAGAACTACGGCACAGCGATGATTCTGGCCGGCTCGGTCGGCACCGCCATGGCCCTGCCCACATCGCACGCGCTCAAGCAGGCCGGCAATCACGTCATCTTCGTCGAGGGCGCCCGCAGCAAAGACATGGTCGTCTTCGAAGACGAGGTCCGAGACGCCAGCAGCGAGACCTACATCCTCACCGACGACGGCTCGTACGGCGAACACGGCCTGGTGACGAAGAAACTCAACGAGCTGATCGAGTCCGGCCACAAGCCCGACTTCGTCCTCGCCGTCGGCCCCGTGCCTATGATGCGCGCCGTCGCCCGCATCACCGCGCCGCTCGGCATCAAGACCATGGTCAGCCTCAACTCCATCATGGTCGACGGAACCGGCATGTGCGGCGGCTGCCGTGTGCTCATCGGTAACGAGAGCCAGTTCGCCTGCGTCGACGGCCCCGAGTTCGATGCTGCCAAGGTCAACTTCGAAGTCCTGATGCAGCGCAACTCCATGTACCGCGATAAAGAATGCGCCTCGCTCGACCACTACAAGGCACACGAAGCCGAAGAAATTGCCCGCATCCGCACTGAACTGAAGGATCTCGCAGAGGGAGAGAAGCACTATGCCTGAAACAACGAACACTCTCCCCATGAAAGACCGCATGAAGATTGCTCGCGAGCACATGCCCGAGGTTGACCCCTGCGTTCGCGCGCGCAACTTCAGCGAAGTGAACCTGGGCATCATCCCCAATCAGGCGCTCGTCGAGTCCTCCCGTTGCATCCAGTGCATGAAGCCCGGCTGCGAGATCAAGTGCCCGGTCGGCGTAAAGATCCACTCCGTCATCGAGCTCATCTACGCGGGCGACTTCCTCGCCGCCGCAGCCAAGATGCGCGAAGACAACGCCCTCCCCGCCGTCACCGGCCGCGTCTGCCCGCAAGAGAAGCAATGCGAGGGCGGATGCGCTCTCGGCAAGAAGGGCGAGTCTGTAGCCATCGGCAACCTCGAGCGCTTCATCGCCGACTACGAGCGCACCAGCGGCAAGCTGGGCCTGCCCGCCATCGCTCCCGCCACCGGCAAGAGCATCGCTATTGTCGGCAGCGGCCCCGCGGGCCTCTCCGCCGCAGGCGATCTCATCCAGAAGGGCCATCGCGTCCGCGTCCTCGAAGCCCTGCACGAGCTCGGCGGCGTACTCGTCTACGGCATCCCTGAGTTCCGCCTGCCCAAAGCGATCGTCAAAAACGAAGTCGAGAACCTTCGCCGCATGGGCGTCGAGTTCGAGACGAACGTCGTCGTCGGCAAGAGCGTCACCATCGACGAACTTATGCACGACGAGGGCTTCGATGCAGTCTTCGTCGCCACCGGCGCTGGCCTGCCGCAGTTCCTCCACATTCCCGGCGAGCACTTCAACGGCGTCTACTCGGCCAACGAGTTCCTCACGCGCACCAACCTGATGCGCGCCTACCAGTTCCCTGAATACGACGAGCCTATCTACGACTGCCGTGATCGCAACGTGATCGTCGTTGGTGGAGGCAACACCGCGATGGACGCCGTGCGCACTGCTCGCCGTCTCGGCGCCCGCAGTGCCACTCTCGTCTATCGCCGCTCCGAGGCAGAGATGCCCGCCCGCGTCGAAGAGGTGAAGCACGCGCGCGAAGAAGGCATTCAGTTCAGCATGCTCACTAACCCCGTCGAGTTCCTCGGTGACGAAAAGGGCTTTCTCACAGGCGTTCGCTGCGTGCATATGGAACTCGGCGAGCCCGACGCGAGTGGCCGCCGCCGCCCCGTCACAGTCGAAGGTTCCGAGCACGTGCTGCCGGCGGACGTTGCCATTGTCGGCCTCGGCACCACGGCCAACCCGCTTATTCAGAGCACCACGCCCGACCTGAAGACCAACGCGCGGAACTACATTGTCGCCGATCCCGTCACGGGCCGCACCTCCAAGTGCGGCGTCTTCGCTGGCGGAGACATCGTCACCGGCGGTGCCACTGTGATCCTCGCCATGGGCGCAGGCCGCAAGGCCGCCGCCTCCATCCATGACTACCTCACCACAGGCGTCTGGGAAGCAGAGCCGGTAGCAACCGCCTGACCCCTAAGCGCGCGCGAAACACAAAAGGCGCGGCCGTAGCCGCGCCTTTTCTCATGCCTCAACTCATTACTAGTACAACCTGAAGTTGACCTCGACGTTGATGCGCACAGGCACCGGCATATTGCCCTTCATCGCCGGCTTGAACCGCCACTTGCGCACCGCTTCGAGCGCCTTCTCGTCCAGGCCCATTCCCAGCGTGCGCACTACCTTCGGGTCCTGCGTGTTGCCATGCGCATCCACGATCACCGAGATTACGCAAATGCCCTGGTACTTCGCACGGCGCGCCTCATCGCTGAAGTCCGGATCCGGCGTAAAGATAGGCGTAGGCGAAGTCACACCGCCGCCAATCGCATACAAACCACCGCCGGCGTTGCCGCCCTGCCCGGGTCCAAAGCCGTTGCCCGTACCGGAGCCAATACCGCCGCCGTAGCCTGTGCCCATGCCGCTGCCGCCGCCCTGCCCGTTTGAGGCAAGTGTCACGTTGGCACTCTTGGTCACGCCAAAGTTCGGCATATTCGGGTTATCCGGCAACTGAATATTCTGCTGCACATTGATCGCTGCAGGAACTGCCAGCTTCGGATGATCCAGCACCGGCACCATCGGCGGTGTAATCGGGTTCTTCATCCGCGGAGGCAGCTTCCCTTTGATCGGGTCGACAATGTCGTGCGACCCACCACCGCCGCCGCCGCCCGCTGCCGTCCCTGCCTTGGGAGCCTTCAGGTCAAACGTGCCCACATCGATGTTGGTCGCCTGCACCGGCGGCTTCACAATCTTGACGATGGTCTTGTAACCCAGCCAGATCGCAAACAACACGATCGCAATGTTGACGGTGCTCGAAATGCCTACCGCCCACGGGTTCGTCTTCACCGCCATGCGGTCTGGAACCGCGATCGGAGTAGATGTCAGTTCGAGGGGCGGGAGCTTGACGGGAAAAAACACGTCACAGACGCTGTCGTAGAGAGTCCGCCAGATCGGCTTCTCCTCAAACGCCTTGCCGAGAAAAGCGTCCAGTTCGTGACCGGTCTCAGGCGCAAGACTCGCCGCACGTTCTGCCGGGGATAATGTCTGAAAATCGTTTGCCATATCTGCCGCCGGCTCAATCGTCTGCGAATGCCCAGCCGGAAGGCGGTCCGATGTCAGGACCTTCCATCCATTATGCTCGACGCCGGGCGTGCTTGTCTCGCTTCCGCCGAGGAGTGTTCCATCGCCGTCACCCTCCAGCCTCTCATACTTCGGGGATCGCAGAATTCCCATATTCAATAGACGACGGATCGCCTCGGTAGTTACCGGCAATTTCGGTGCGAACAATTTACACTGGAGATTGACCCAACCTGACCGAACCCAGGAGTGACAATGTCCGTAGCGCCGGAGTTGAAGGCGACTCTGAATTTGCCGCAAACTGCCTTCCCCATGAAGGCCAATCTCCCTCAGAATGAGCCGCTTCGGCTCGCTAAGTGGACTGAGCTGCGCCTCTACGACGAGCTGCGCAAGATCGGTAAAGGCCGCCCCGTCTACATGCTGCACGACGGCCCACCTTACGCGAACGGCCCCATTCACCTCGGTCATGCGCTCAATAAGGGACTTAAGGACTTTGTCGTCAAGTCCAAGACGATGGCGGGCTACGACTCGCCTTACGTTCCCGGCTTCGATTGCCATGGCCTGCCCATCGAGATCAAGGTCGACGAGCAGCTCGGCCGCAAGAAGCTCGAAATGCCCGCCCCTGCCGTGCTTGAGGCCTGCCGCGCCTACGCGCAGAAGTATGTCGACCTGCAGACCTCGCAATTCCAGCGCATTGGCTGCTTCGGCCGCTGGGACAACCCGTACCGCACCATGTCGCGCGACTATGAAGCCCGCACGCTCGAAGCCCTCTACGGCTTCCTCGAGAAGGGCTTCGTCTACCGCGGCCTCAAGCCCGTCTACTGGTGCATCCACGACCGCACGGCACTCGCCGAGGCCGAAGTCGAGTACGACCAGCACACCTCCACGGCCATCTACGTTCGCTACGCGCTCACGTCCGCACCGGAGGCCATCGCTTCACCGCTCGCTGGCCGCGAGGTCTACACCATCATCTGGACCACGACGCCCTGGACCATCCCCGCGTCCATGGCAGTCGCCTTCCATCCCGACTTCGAGTACGTGGCCCTCGCAACCAGCGGCGACGCCAATAAATCGGCCAGCGTAAACGATCCGGTCTACATCGTCGCCGCAGAGCTCGCGCCTTCCG
>DATMUN010000470.1:0-6538 GCA_035563895.1 Occallatibacter sp.
CGGCTGCCCGTCGATCAAGCTCATCACGGATACAGAAGTTCCGGCTGGAAATACTGAAGGCGGTCGAGTGCTGTGCGACTTTGAGGGACGCACAGCAAAAGGAGAGTTGATTGGGGTGCTGCTATTTCAAGACGATGGAAGGATGACAGAGCTTGAGGCGTATTCGATTGACGGTCTGATACAAGAAGCAACAGGACTCTTCAATTGGCCACTAATCGAAAGCCTAAAGATGCTTGAATGGGAGCCTATTCCCGGAAAGCCTAACTTTCGACGCCCCAAGCAACTTTCATAACGTGTCAACGGCTCATAAAGGTGTGCCCACGCGTCAGATCTCCAGCACCACCGGCAGAATCATCGGCCGGCGCCCCGTGGTCTTCTGGATCAGGCGCTTCAGCTCCACGCGCACCTTCTCCTTCACCAGTCCGTAGTCGGCGCGCTCCTCGTGCGTCAGGCTGTCCAGCACCTTCATCACCGCAGCGTTGGCCTCGTCGCTGATATCCGCGCCGCCAAACCCGCGCATCACCAGCTCCGGAGCCAGCTCCACCTTGCCCGTACGCTTGTTGATCGCCATCGCCGCCAGCACCAAGCCGTCTTCGCTCAGGATGCGCCGGTCGCGGATCACCAAATCCTCCACCACATCCGTCGTCGAACCCGAGTCGATCAGCACGCGGCCCGCCGTCACCTTGTCCTTCTTGCGCGCGTCGGTCTTGTCCAGCTCCAGCACGTCGCCGTCTTCCATCACGATCGCGTGCTCCACAGCTCCCGTCTCCATCGCAATCTGCGCGTGGTGCCGCAGGTAGCGGTAGTCGCCATGGACCGGGATGAAATACTTCGGCCGCACCAGGTTGATCAGCAGCCGCAGCTCTTCCTGGCTACCGTGGCCGCTCACGTGGATCAGCCCATGCCGACCATCGTCGTAGATCACCTCCGCATCGCGGCGGAACAAGTGATCGATCACGCGGAAGATACCCTTCTCGTTGCCCGGAATGATGCGTGAGCTCAGCACTACCGTATCGCCGTGCTCAATCTTCGCGTGCTTGTGGTTGTCCACCGCGGCGCGGCTTAAGGCGCTCATTGGCTCGCCTTGCGTGCCGCTCAGCAGCAACATCAGCTGCTCTGGCGGATAGTCACGCATCTGTCCCGGGTTGATAATCAGCCCCGGCGGCAGATCCAGATACCCAAGATCCTGAGCAATCTCCGTGCTCTCCACCATCGAGCGGCCCATCACCGCGACCTTGCGCCCGTGCTTCCGCGCCAGCTCCATCGCAATCCGAATCCGGTAGATCGACGACGAGAAGCAGCTGAAGAACAGCTTCTTCTTCGTGCGCGCAAAAATTTCGTCTAGCCGCGGGCGCACCGAGGCCTCGCTCGGCGTATAGCCCGGCCGCTCCACGTTCGTCGAGTCCTGTAGCAGCGCCAGCACACCGCGCTTGCCGTACTCGGCAAAAGTGTGCAGGTCAAACGGCTTGTCGTCCAGCGGCGAGAGATCGATTTTGAAGTCGCCCGTGTGAATGATCACGCCCACCGGCGTATCGATTGCCAGCGCCACGCAGTCCACCAGCGAGTGCGTCACGCGGATCGGCTCAATCGTGAACGGCCCGATTGAAAACTTCTCCTTCGGCGCAATCTCGATCAGCTCCGTCTCGTCCAGCAGCTGGTTCTCTTCGAGGTTGCCCTCCACATAAGCCAGCGTGAACTCGGTCGCATAGACCGGCACCTTCAGCTCACTCAGCAGCCACGACAGCCCGCCGATATGGTCCTGGTGGCCGTGCGTCAGGATGATGCCGCGCACATGCTCCTTGTTTTCAACCAGGTAGGAGATGTCAGGCACCACGATATCCACGCCGAGCAGTTCCGTCTCAGGAAACATCAGGCCCGCGTCGATCACAATGATGTCGTCTTCCCAGCGGATCGCCATGCAGTTCATGCCGAACTCGCCAAGCCCGCCGAGGGGAATAATCTTCAACTTTTTCGTATGCATTGGGTCATCTTTGATGCTACCACCGGGCATTGCATGCAGCAGACTCTTGCCGTACCCAGGACATATAAGTGGCCGCACGTGCCGCGCGGAATGAGACATCCGCGGCTCCCTACTCCTTCGCCGCCCGCTCCAGCGCAGCAATGTCGAACTTCACCATACCCATCATCGCGAGCATCCCTTTCGACGTTTTAACCAGCTCAAAGATGTTCTCCGGCACAATCTGCCAGAACAGGCCATACCTATCCTTCAGCCAGCCGCACTGAATCTCCTGTCCACCCTCCGAGAGCCGCTCCCAGTAGTAGTCAATCTCCTCCTGATCAACGCAGGTCACCACAAAGGAGACAGCCTGCGTGAAAGGAAAGCCAGGGCCGCCGTTCAGAGCTGTGAAGCCAAGCCCTCCAATCTCGAACGCCACCGTCAACGGCTTGCCCTTCGGCCCCGGAGCCTCGCCGGGATTGATCAAGCCGCCGAGCTTTCGTGCAGATGGAAACACGCTCACGTAAAAGTCTGCAGCCTCCTCCGCATTGCCGTCGAACCACAAAAAGGGCGTCACCTGCGCCACACGCGTCACTGCAGCCATATTCACCTCGCTGGACCTTGGGAAGTTAAGTCCACAACTACGGACATGCCGATAGAACCACGCTTCCCTCGCCAACCGCAAGCCACAAAGCAAAAAGGGGAGCTCCAGGCTCCCCTTTTGCTTTCGTTTGATTCGCCAGCCTACTTGAGCGCAGCATCCGCAGCCGCAACCAGCGTCTTCAGCCCGGCGGCCACATCCTTACCCAGGTGTACGCGCAGCGCGCGCCGTCCCCGAGCTTCGAGCACCGCCAGATCGCCCGCAGCCTGCGCCGCAATCACGATCCCGAAGCTGTACTTCTGCCCCGGAATCTCCACGTCCACAGCATGATCCGCAGTGATCTGCAGAAACACGCCCGAGTTTGGTCCGCCCTTGTAGTCCTGGCCGGTCGAGTGCAGGAAGCGCGGCCCAAATCCCAGGCACGTCGCCACCTTCTTCGTATCGCGCACCTTGTGCCGCAGCTTCTGGATCGCATCTTCGTGCTCCACAAACATCGGCAGAAACGCCAGCGCCGCAAAGTAGTCGCCTGCATGAAGCTGCGCAAAGTGCGCCTTCAGCGTGTCGATCAGCGTCTCGCCCTTGATCTTCGCCGCATACCCATCGGTCGCGTAGAGCTCGATGCCGCTCTCCGTCAGGAACGCCGTCCGCTCCGGCAGCTTACCCGTCTTCTCATACTCCGAGGTCAGCGCGCGCGTCTCGATCTTCGCCGACTCCACATCTGGCTGGTTGAAGGGGTTGATGCCCATCACCGAACCGGCCACGGCCGTTGCCACTTCCCACGTAAAGAACTGGCCGAAGATCTCGTACAGATCAGCAATCTCGAAGTACACCGCCGGATGCCCCGCGGCTTCGAGCGCCGCCACCTTCGCATCCAGATCCTTGTCCGCAGTGCCCGCGTAACGCACATAGGCAATCAAGCGATCCTTGCCGTATACCGCCGCCGGCGCAATCGCCTCGCGGTCCACGGGAGTAATGCCCTTGCCCAGCTTGCCCGTCGACTCGGCGATCAGCTGCTCCAGCCACGCACCCAGGTCGTAAATCTCAGGCGAGGTAAAGATCGTAATCTTATCGCGGCCCGTGTTGTGCGCCAGTCCCATCAGCAGGCCCAGCTGCACCGCCGGATTCTTCTCCGGCGCATTCTTAGCTGACGCCACGGCCTTCGCTGCTTCAACCAGCAGCTTCGCCGTATCCAGGCCCGCCACCGTCGCCGCCACCACACCAAAGTTCGACAGCGCCGAGTAGCGCCCGCCGATCTCCGGATCGCCGTAGAAGATCTTCCGGAACTTGTCGCTCTTGGCCACCTGCTCCATCTTCGAGCCGGGGTCGGTGATGGCGATAAAGTGGCTGCCCGCCTTCTCGGCGCCCACAGCCTTCACCATCTCCTCGAAGAAGTACTGCTTCAGCACATTCGGCTCCAGCGTCGAGCCGGACTTCGAAGCCACCACCACCAGCGTCTCGGCCAGGTCCACCTTATCTCGTGCCGCCTTTACCTGCGCCGGGTCGGTCGAATCCACAATGTGCATCTCAGGGAAACCCGCCTGCGTGCCGAACGTCACCGCAAGCACCTCCGGGCAGAGGCTCGAGCCGCCCATCCCCAGCAGCAGCGCAGTCTTGAAACCCGAAGCCTTCACATCTGCCGCCAGCGCCTCAAACGCCGCCAGATCGGCCTGCTGCCGCTCGACGATGCTCGTCCAGCCCAGCCACTTCTCTTCGCCGTCCTGGGTCCACAGCGTGGAATCCTTCTTCCAGAAGCGGGCCACCTTGTCATTCGATTGCCAGTCAGCGGCCGCCGCATCCAGCGCACCGCGAAGATCAGAAGGAACTACAAATCGGAAGCTCATACTTTTTTGATTCTGCCTCCTCGGGAGAGTTTCTGAATGTGATGGCGGCCCCGCTCGTGCAGAAGGGCCGCCCGAAAACTTGTCCTTCCTACGGCCAGCGCGGCGAGATCCGGATCAGATCCAGCCCGCCCATATCCTGCACCGCAAACTGCGGCGACGCCGCCGGAACCGCAACCAGACCCCGCGCCGGCAGCTCCACCGTGTTAAAGCTCGCGCTCGTCAGCCGTCCGCTCCCCGCCGCTGCAAACAGATACGACAATCCCGGCGTCTTCTCCTGCGGCCCAGCCAACGTACTGCTCGACCGGCTCACCTCCAGCGGAATCCGTTCCACGCAGAAGTAGCCTTCTTCCACCAGGATCGTGCGATCCGCAAGAACGCGCGGCTTCACCTTGCCTGCCCGCGTCTCCAGCCGCGTCGCCTCCAGCGACTTCTCAATGTGCAACTCGCGCGGCCGTCCATAGTCATACATCCGGTAGGTGGTGTCGGAGTTCTGCTGCGTCTCCAGCAGCACCGACCCAGGCCAGATCGCGTGGACCGTTCCCGCATCCACATACACCATATCTCCGGCCGCCACATCCAGAATGTCCAGGCTCTTCTCAAGCGTGCCGTTGGCAATGCCCGCACGCACCTCGTCCAGTGTCACGCCTTTCTTCAGGCCCGCCGCCACCTGCGCTCCCGGCTCGGCTGCCAGCGCATACCAGCACTCGGTCTTGCCACGCGGCTCGCCATACTTCTGCGCCATCGCATCGTCCGGATGCACCTGCACGCTCAGCTTCTGCTTGGCAAAGATCACCTTCAGCAGCAGCGGAGACCCTGTCGCCGCAGCATTCTTGCCCAGCATCAGCTCGGGAGTGTCAGCAAACAACGCGCCCAGCGTCCTGCCCGCGTGTGTCCCGCTGGCCACACGGCAATCGTCTCCATTCAGCCACACCTCGCCCAGTGGATCGCCATCGGCGGTGCGGTCAAACCACGGGCGTAGATCCATCGATCCCCACACCCGGTTTACAAAACGTGGTTCCACAAGGAACGGCGAAAGAACGGCAAACACGTGCTCTCCATGAACAGGCCCGGAACGGGCAGAAGGCTTCTTGAACAATCCAAACTTCGACATCAGTACCACTGCTGCACAGCACCGGACACAACTATGAATTTCCGCATGACTCCGGCAAATCTCACAATAGCAGAGCCCGGCCCCGCCAACCCGCCGCGCCTGAGCCCCAGCCCCCATCTACCACAACTTTCCTGCCGCTCTTCATCCCCAAAACCATCCCGGCAAACAGAAACTACCTGCAAAAGCGATTTTTCTTAAATTCCGTCGCCAGAACGATATATTGAATCGTCTCACTATATGGAAACTACGCGCGTTGCCTTTTCGGCGCCAGCTTCACGGCGTTCTTGCCGCTGCTGGCGTCGGCCCTGCAGACATATCACTGTCAAAGCTCTTGTCTGCGGCCTACAATGCGCTTCCGATAGTCGAACGCTCTGCATGATGGAGGAAGATGAGGATGAAGTGCTGGAGATGGATTGCAGTTTTGCTGCTGGCAGCGGTGCCTGCCTTCGGCGCAAAGAAGATCACCGTTGCCGAGCTTAAAAGCACGCTTGAAGACATGCAGAAGACCAACAAGGGCGACGCAGATGTGGCAGCCGCCCTCAAGCAGGTGGAGTTGAGCGAGCAACTTACCCGCCCCACCATGAACAGCCTGGTCAGCTACGTGCCCGGATCACTTTCGACGGAACAGATCTACGTCCTCGAAGCCCGTAGCGCCCTGCTGCCGCCCCCACCGTCCGACCTTCCCGGCACACCTGCTCCAGACGCTGCCGCGCAAAAGGCGCTGCTCGATAAGGCGTCCACCTACTTGACCGGCACCTACAGTCAGCTTCCCTCGCTCACCGCCACACGCACTACCGTCCGCTTTCAGGACAACATGGAAGCCGCCTCAGCAGGCTCCGGCATGCAGGGCGGAGCCAAAGACGTATCCGTCGGCACAAGCTTCGTGAATCCCTTCCAGTTCATCCATTACATCAACTCCTCTGAATCCCAGGTAGCCAGCGAGCACGGCACAGAAAAAGCCCCCGCCGAAAAAGACAAGACGCCCTGGGGCTCAAACCGCATGATCCAGCTTATGGAGCCGAGCCCAG
>DATMUN010000471.1:0-2565 GCA_035563895.1 Occallatibacter sp.
CGGACTGTCTCCGCTGCTGCTGGCAGGAATCGGCGACACGATCCGCGTGAGCCTGACACCCAAGCCGGGCGGCGATCGCACAGAAGAAGTCCTTGCAGCTCAACAGATTCTGCAGTCACTCTCCATCCGAAGCTTTATGCCTCAAGTGACCAGTTGCCCTGGCTGCGGACGCACCACCAGCACCTACTTCCAGAAGCTGGCGGAGGAGATCCAGGGCTATCTGCGCACCTCGATGCCGGAGTGGCGCAAGAAGTATCCCGGCGTGGAAGAGCTCAAGCTGGCCGTCATGGGCTGCATTGTGAACGGCCCGGGCGAGAGCAAACACGCCAACCTCGGCATCAGCCTGCCGGGCACCTTCGAGGAACCCAAGGCCCCGGTCTACGTCGACGGCAAGCTGCTGAAGACGCTGCACGGCGATACCATCGTGGCGGAGTTCAAGGAGATCCTCGACAAGTACGTGGAGAGCCACTACGGACAGGGCGCCAAGAGCGAAGAACTGGTTGGCGCACGGTAGAGACTTCCACTCAAAGCTGGTGAAGCAAAAAACGGCGGCCCAAGCGCCGCCGTTTTTTTGCCTTCAGTGCACGCTTCAAAGCTCATGCAAAACTTATATTTTATGCGAACAACATATATATAAAAGATGACTTACATGCACAAACTACCAGCGGCCAGCGTGCTCGCGGAGGGCCTTAAGCCGGTAGCGAGTGCCACGCCAGATGATCCCGCCACGAACGAGAGCCAGCATCATCGACAGGAAGAATGCATAGGCGACAACGGCGATTGCCGGTGGGAAGAAAACGGCCAGCCAGGCTGGAGCATGGGTAAGCTGCCGGTGGGCCCGGTAGGAGAGCAGGATGCCGAGTGCGCTGACTGCTCCAGCCGCGGCGGCAAGCAGACTGCCCTGCCAGTGGTTGAAACCTACGGCCAGATCCGCGACTGGCAAAAGCGCGACGGCCGCTAGTGTGAAGCTACCTAATACATGAAGAACTGGCTGGAAACGTGTGGCAGAAAAGCTGTTCTTCTCGATGAGACGGATAACAGATAGAGCTCCGGCAAGCCAGCGGATGGAGACGAGGCCGGGGCCGTAGGCAACGCGAACACGGAAGCCTGCCCGCTTGAGTTTCCAGCCCATGCGCACGTCGTCGAGCACCTCCATACGGAGAGACTCGAAGCCGCCGACGGCCTCATACGCCTCCCTGCGGATAAGATTGAAGCCGCCAACGCCGAGGAAGTCCCTTGCGCGGGGGTCGGAGATCTTCCAGAGGCGGACGCCCCAGGTGGCCAGCACCTGGAGTGCGGCCTGCATGGCTCGTTCCGGAAGAGAGTGCACCAGCAGCGTAGGAAAGACGATCAGGTGGTCGGCCTGCTCGGCCTTGGCGTGGTGGAGGGCACGGGCGAGCGCATCCGGCGCGAAGAGCACGTCGCCGTCGGTGAAGAGGAGCCAATCGGCTTTTGCGTGAGCGGCGGCGAGGGCCATGGCGTGGGGTTTTCCCAGCCAGCCCTCGGGCAGCGCCTCGACGGTCATAATCGCTAGTTCATGCGGAGTTGAGCCAACCTCGGCCTGGACGGCTGCCATCTCCGCCGCCGTTCGATCCGTCGAGCGGTCATTGACGGCGACAATCTGCAGGCGGAGGCCGCGGGTGGCGAGCAGCGAGCGCAGGGTTGCGGCGATGGCGGCTTCTTCATTGCAAGCCGGGACCACTACGGTCAGGTCGGACTCGGCGGCAGGCGGCAGGTCAGGCGGTAGCGGTCTCTGCGTCAGGTCAGGCAGGGCGCGCAGGCCGCGCAGCGCCGCGACGGCGAGCCAGACCCAGGCCAGCGCCATCAGCCAACTACAGATGAGGAATATGTCTGCTGCCAGCGACATGCGCCCAGTATCTCAGGCGCAGGATTCGGCTGGTTCGGGGTCGTCTTCGTCATCGTCGTCGAGACGGGGCGCTACGCGCGCTCCGGCCAGCAACAGTGTGCAGGAGGCGACGAGAGCGATGAGCGTGGTGCCGAGGCCGATGCGCAGGGTGGCGCGATCGCTGATGGCGCCGATGATCTGTGGTGAGAAAGTATCGCCGAAGCAGTGGATGATAAAGAGGTTAAGCCCAACGGCTGCGGCGCGGACCTCGCCCGAAACCGCATTCAGGATGGCTGCGTTGAGCGGGCCGGTGTTGAGGAAGAGGAAGAACTCTGCCGCGGCGAGCGAGGGAACAGCCCACTTTGGGGGGCCGAAGAAGAGCACGAGACCGAAGGGGAGCGTGAGCGCGACGGACCAGAACGAGAGCAGGTAGAGTGCGCGATGGTTGGTGCGCAGCCAGCGGTGGGCGATCCAGCCGCCGACGACAGTGGCCAGCAAGCCGTCCACCACCGTGATGGCCCCGACCACCTGGCTGGACGCGCCGACGGAGAGGCCGGCGTCGCGGCGGAGGAACTCCGGCACCCAGGCCGAGATGCCGCCCATGGCGAAGGTGAGCGTAGCCAGGCCGAAGGTGGCGGTGAGAAAGGGCGCGTTGGTGAAGAGGCCGGCGAATGTAGCGCGGTCGCGCGTGGCCGGAAGGTGGTCGCAAGCTCCCCGCT
>DATMUN010000472.1:0-3218 GCA_035563895.1 Occallatibacter sp.
CGGCGATCGGGCCGTATTCGCAGGCCATTCGTGCCGGAAACCTAATCTTCACAGCGGGCCAGATTGCGCTCGACCCGGCTACCGGTCAGGTTGTTACCGGCGGCATCACGGAGCAGAGCGTGCGCGTTCTGGAGAATCTGAAAGCGATTCTGGAGGCGGCCGGTTCGAGCCTGTCCCGCGTCGTCAAGGCCACAGTCTTTCTCAAGAACTTCAATGACTTTGCGGCCATGAACTCTGTCTACGGCTCGTACCTGGCTCCGGAGGGAGTAGTGCCTCCGGCGCGCACCACCGTTGAGGTGTCGCGGCTGCCCAAGGATGTGCTGCTGGAGATCGAGCTGGTCGCAGAGGTCTAGCAGCATCCTCGGCGCTGCCGCTGCATCGAACAGCCATGGGGAACACTGGGATGGATGGAATGAAGGAGAGTCCCGAGAAGGTTGTACACACCGATGCGGAGTGGCGCTCGCTGCTCTCTCCGGAGCAGTATCATGTGCTGCGCGAGAAGGGAACCGAGCGGCCCTTTACCGGGGCGCTGACCGAGAACCACGAGACGGGCAACTACCACTGTGCCGGTTGCGGTGCGCTGCTGTTTCTCTCCGGCGCCAAGTTCGACTCCGGCTGCGGTTGGCCGAGCTTCGTGATTCCGGCCGAGTCAAAGGCGATCAACGAGCACGAAGACCTGAGCTTCGGCATGCGCCGCATCGAGGTCACGTGCGCCCGTTGCGGTGGCCACCTGGGGCATGTCTTTCCAGACGGCCCTCGACCGACCGGCCTCCGCTACTGCATCAACTCCGCGTCGCTCACCTTCGAGCACGCGAAATAGTGATCGACTTGCAGGCACAACAAAACCCCGTCCGCACGGACGGGGTTTTGCTTTGCGCCGAGGCGATGCGGCTTAAGCCTTGGTGATCTTGCCGGTCTTGATGCAGCTGGTGCAGACGCGGACGCGCTTCGATGCGCCATTCACGACAGCCTTCACCGCCTGGAGATTCACATTCCAGCGGCGACGCGTAACGTTGTGCGCGTGGGAGACGTTGTTGCCGTACTGCGGACCCTTGCCGCAAATATCACATACCTGTGCCATGGTTCCATCACTCCGAAAGTCGTTGGTGTTTCGTCCCGCCGCTGCCGCTCGCGTGTCCCCACGGAGTCGCGCTCCTGCCGGCTCCTGCGCCGAAGCGGCCGTCGGGGCGTGAAAGACACCTCACCCCTCGGCTTGCCGAATCTTTAGTATACCCCGGACTCGGCTGAATGGCCACTCTAGAAGCCAAGGGCACGCGGAGGTGAGATCGTCTATATGACTCAGGTAATATCTCTTTCTTAGGTAATAGCACCAACGTGTACCCTGATGGGCCATTTGTGTGATGCCATAGAGGTTAAGTGTCCACTAAGCTTAGGGTCCTGGAGGTGTTGTCTATGTCCGTCGAGCTTCGTGGGCCAGCCTTCCGCGCTGCATTTAATGAAGCGCAGCAAGAACTTGAGGAGATCACTCAGCGGTTTGAGCTGTTGATGCGCCGGAAGGCGCTGCTTGAGACCGCTATCGCCGCCCTGGAGCCGATGATGTCGCTGCAGGTGGTGCAAACTTCAGCACGTGAGTCGGTTAGGCAGTCTTCCCCTGCTGTGGCCGAGCCCACACCAATGCCGGCACCTGCCGCGGTTGTCGAGATGCCCACGAACGATCGTAAACGTGACGTGGCCACCGATCCGCTGCAGCGGCAGATCAACCAGGCGCTGGGCCTGGCTGCCCTGGCCTAGTTCTAAAGCTTTAACCTGCTTTGCTTTGCATCTCCCCCTTGTGATCTGCTCCTACCCCTTTAATGGGGAATCCTGCCGGTGGCAGTGATGGAGGTTTAGACAGCGCATGGCATCCGTATTGGCAATGGAATTTTCCAGTGGCGATTTCCTTCGCAGGGAAGTGGCCTCTGGTCCCCAGGCAAAGCCGCAGAATCTGGCAGAAATTGACGTGCCTTCGGGCGTGCTGGAGGATCTTTTCCTCAAGCTGCTCTACGCCGGCGGTACACAGTCCGTCCTGGACCTGTCTGAGAAGCTCCTGGTTACCTATAACGTAGCGAGCGAGTTGTTTGAGCGCCTGCGCCGCGAGCAGTGCTGCCAGGTCACCGGCATGTCCGGTAATGTGCCCCAGATTGCGATTACCCAGTCCGGCCGCGCCCGCGCATCCGACCTGATGGCGCAGAGCCACTATCTTGGGGCAGCCCCGGTTTCGTTCAAGAACTACACAACACAGGTTCGCCGACAGAGCTCGAAGAACGTGAACGTGCACGCCACGGACATGGCGCGTGCCTTTTCTGATCTTGTTGTCGACACGGAGACTCTGCGGCAGCTGGGCACGGCGCTCAACTCCGGCAGCTCGCTCTTCCTATACGGCCCTTCCGGCACCGGCAAGACGACGTATGCCGAGATGCTGTCGCGTGCGGCCTCGAACGACTCGGTCTGGATTCCCCACGCCATCGAGGTCGATGGGCAGATCATCTCGGTCTTCGATCCCTCCGTGCACAAGGCAGCTCCCAACGTCGACATGCGCTCCTTCGATCAGCGCTGGGTGCTCTGCCAGCGTCCGGCGGTGCTGGTTGGCGGCGAGCTGACGGCAGAGATGCTCGATCTGCAGTTCAATCCCGTGTCGAAGTACTATGTTGGTCCCGTGCAGATGAAGGCCAACAACGGCGTGCTCATCATCGACGACTTCGGCCGCCAGCGTCTGCGCCCCGAGGAACTGCTCAATCGCTGGATCGTTCCGCTCGATCGCCGCATCGACTTTCTCACCATGGTTGGCGGCAGAAAGTTGGAGATCCCCTTCGAGATGATGGTGGTCTTTGCCTCGAACCTCGATCCCACCGAGCTTGTTGACCCGGCCTTCATTCGCCGTATCAAGACCAAGATCCGCGTGGGTGCCTGCAGCGACGACCAGTTCTGCGAGATATTCGATCGCGTGGCAAAGCTGAACAGTGTGCCGTACGACGCAACCATTCCGCACGATCTGATCCGCTTTGTCCGCGGATTCCTGAAGCAGGAACTTCGCTCCTGCTTCCCGCGCGACATCGTGGAGCAGGTCTGCTGGGCAGCACGCTATGACAATCGCGAACCGTACCTCGACCGGACCGCACTCGAACGCGCGATTCGCGCATACTTCGTAAACGACATCGCGGCTCTCGCGGACGCGTAAATCTGGCAGTATTTCGCACAGCAGAAGGGCGTGAGGCGGG